>CAJLRT010000078.1 GCA_905209135.1 uncultured Eubacteriales bacterium | reverse complement strand
TTTCGCCGGTTGTGGAGAAGTACCGTGAGTACAAGCAGACACAGGCGGACTATGCGGAGGCGGAGGAGCTTTTAAAAGAGCCGCTCGACAAGGATTTTAAGGACATGGTCCAGGCGGAATTCTTTGAGGCCAAGGATATGCTTGCACGTCTGGAAGACGAACTGAAAATCCTGCTGCTTCCGAAAGACGAGGACGACGACAAGAGCGCGATTGTGGAAATCCGCGCCGGCGTCGGCGGGGAAGAGGCAACCCTGTTTGCAAATTCCCTGCTGCGCATGTACACAATGTATGCGGAGACGCACGGCTATAAAATAGATATCCTGTCCGCAAACCAGACGGAACTGGGTGGCGTAAAGGAAATTACCTTTCTGGTGGAGGGGGACAGCGTCTACAGCCGCCTGAAATTCGAAAGCGGAACGCACCGTGTGCAACGCGTTCCGGAGACCGAGTCTTCCGGCAGAATCCACACCTCAGCCGTTACAGTCGCAGTGCTTCCGGAAGCGGAAGAGGTGGAAATTGAAATCAATCCGAACGATCTGCAGATCGAAACCTACCGCGCAAGCGGCGCCGGCGGCCAGCATGTCAATAAAACGTCCTCCGCCATTCGGATTACCCATCTGCCGACAGGTCTCGTCGTGGAGTGCCAGGACGAGCGCAGCCAGTTCAAGAACAAGGACAAGGCGATGAAGATCCTGCGTTCCCGGCTGTACAACATGAAGCAGAAGGAGCAGGCGGACAAAATATCGGCGGAACGCAAGGACCAGGTCGGCAGCGGCGACCGCAGCGAACGGATCCGCACCTATAACTTCCCGCAGGGCCGCGTGACCGACCACCGGATCGGGATGACGATTTACCGCCTGGAAGAGTTTTTGAACGGGGATATCGACGAAATGCTCAACGCCCTGATTGCGAACGCGCAGGCGGAAAAGCTGAAAGCGGCGATCGATTAAGCATGCGCCCGCATTTTCCTGAATATAGTGTCTTATCAAAGGAAAATGGGGGGATCGCTGTGAATTACTGTATACGCGTCATGCTCTACGGCATGTTCTGCGGCGTATTCGGCACGGCGCTCGGCGGCGTAATCGCCGTATTTATCCGAAAGCATACCGACAGGCTCATGGGCTTCCTGCTCGAGTTTTCGGCCGGATTAATGGTCGGCGTTTCAGTGTTCAATCTCATACCCAACGCAATGGAGCTGACTTCGGTATGGATTGTCCTGCTGGGCGTTATGACCGGGATACTGCTGTCCATGCTGCTGCAGAGCAAGCTGAAGTTCTCGGAAAAAAAGCCGCTTCGGGGCGCGAGCAGCCGCTCTTTTCAGCTTATGCGCACCGGGATATTTGTCGCGATCGGGATCGCCCTGCACAATTTTCCGGAGGGCCTGGCCATTGGCGTGGGCTTCGGCGCTTCCCATGCGATCGGCCTGTCTCTTCTGCTGACGATTATGATCCATGACGTGCCCGAGGGAATTGCGATGGCGCTGCCCCTGCGCGAGGGCGGCGTATCCCGATGGAAGGCTGTCGGCATCACAGTCCTCTCCGGAATTCCAACCGGACTCGGCGCCTATATCGGCGCGTATCTCGGCTATATATCCGAAAACATCATAGGCGTGTTTCTCGCCATTGCCGCGGGAACGATGCTGTTTATTTCCATCGGGGATCTCGTCCCCGAATCCAAAACCATCTATAAGGGCAGGCTGCCGTCGCTCGGCAATATCATGGGGCTTCTGTGCGGCTTTGTCATTTCCGTACTCATCGTATAATCATCAGAAAAAGCGGGTTGTCACATGGAAACGCAGATCGTTTCTGCTTCAAAAGAGAATATAGCGCGCGCAGCGGAAATCCTGCGGCAGGGAGGCCTTGTCGCCATACCAACCGAAACGGTATACGGCCTTGCGGCAAACGCGCTGGACCCTGCGGCCGCCGCGCGGATTTATAAGGCGAAGGGCCGCCCGTCCGACAATCCGCTCATAGTACATATTGCACAAGCGTCGGAGCTTGCGCCGCTTGTGCGCCGGGTTCCGGATGCCTGCCTCCTTTTGGCGGACCGGTTCTGGCCCGGCCCGCTTACCATCGTACTGCCCGCATCGGCCGCGGTTCCCAGGCAGGTGACCGGCGGATTGGACACGGTCGCCGTCCGCTGCCCGGCGCATCCGGTAGCGCGGGCGGTAATCCGCGCCGCAGGTCTGCCGCTGGCGGCGCCCTCCGCAAACTCCTCCGGCCGGCCCAGCCCGACAATGGCAGGCCATGTCCGCGAAGATATGAACGGAAAAATCCCCATGATTCTGGACGCCGGCCCCTGCGAAATCGGCGTGGAAAGCACGGTCCTGTCCCTTGTCGGCGAACGTCCGACCGTGCTGCGTCCCGGCGGCGTAAGTGTGGACAGGCTTGAGGAGACAATCGGCCCGGTTGCCGTCTCCGGCGCCGTGTTCGCCCCCATGGCGGACGACGGCGCGCCCATGGCCCCGGGTATGAAATACCGCCATTACGCCCCCTGTGCGCCGATTACGCTGTTTGCCGGCCCGGACGACGCGGTGATACGCCGCATCAGCAGCTTGGCGGACAGCCGGACCGGAATACTCTGTTTCAGCGGGGAAGAGCGGCTTTTTTCAGCCGGCGTGCCCGTGCCCTACGGCGACAGGAACGACCCGTTCGATTTGTCCCACAACCTCTTTTCGGCGCTGCGGCGGTTTGACGAGCTCGGCGTCCGCCGTATTCTGGGGCGTATGTGCAGGCAGGACGGCGCGTTTCTGGGCGTGGCAAACAGGCTTTTGAAAGCGGCGGGGTTTCATTTGGAAAAAGTTGATCAATGAGGGATAGACTATGAAAATCATCGGTCTGACCGGCGGTTCGGGCGCGGGTAAAAGCGAAGTTTCCCGATACATGCAAAGTCGCTACGGCGTCGTCCATATTGACGGCGATGCAGTGGCGCGCCATGTGACAGATACGCGCAGAGAGTGTCTGGACGAGCTGGCCGCCCACTTTGGCCTGGGCATTCTGAACCCGGACGGCACGCTCAACCGCAAGGCACTCGCCGCTCTGGCGTTCGCGAGCGGGGAAGAGACAGTGGCGCTCAACCGGATAACCCATAAATACATCACCGAAGAAATAAACTGCCAGATAGAGCGCAGCCGGGCGGCGGGCGCCCCCGCTGTCGCGGTAGACGGCGCGGCTATCATCGAGAGCGGAACGGCACGGGACTGCGATGCGCTTGTCGTCGTCACGGCGCCGTATGCCCGCAGGCTTAAAGCGGTTATGGCGCGCGACGGGATTGACGAAGCGCAGGCGCGGCGGCGTCTGGACGCTCAGAAGCCGGACGCGTGGTACACGTCGCACGCCGATTACACGATTGAGAACATTGGCACGCTGGAAGAGCTGCAAAGGCAGGTGGATGCAGTCATGAACGGCATTTTGAAACCGGAGGATTAACCTTCCATGGCATATGCGAAAAGAAAGCGCGGGGTCAAGGCTGCGCTGTCCTATATTTTTGTAACGCTGCTGTTTATCTTTGTCATTGGGGGAATTATAAATATAGCGCTGCGTGCCTATTATCCCTTGCAATATGAGGAGCAGATACGCACTTGCGCGGCGCAAAACGGGCTCGACCCCAGCCTTGTTGCGGCGGTCATTCACACGGAAAGCCGATTCCGGGCGGACTCGATCTCCGGCATGGGCGCGTATGGGCTCATGCAGATCACACCCGACACGCTGTACTGGATCGCCGAAAAGAACGGGGAAGCGGTTTCGGAGACAGCGGAAGAAGTATTGCTCGACCCTGCGCAGAATATCAAGTATGGCTGTATGATTCTCAGCCAGCACATTGAGGAATTCGGGTCGGAGGAAACAGCGCTTGCCGCCTACAACGCCGGCCGCAGCCGTATCATAAGCTGGTTGCAGAACAGCGATATTTCCAACGACGGCGTCGATCTGCACAACATACCGTACCCGGAGACGGCGCAGTATGTGGAGAAAGTGATGTATGCGCAAAAGGTATATCAAAATTTATATCATATAGGAGGTTCATCATGAACAAGTCAAACGGAGAACAGCTCAGGGAAAAGCTTTTCTATGCGCCGAAAAATGCTTATGAGCGCGTGGATGATCAAACGGTTGCGGCCTGCATGGAATATGCGGAGCATTACAAGGCGTTTATGAACAGCAGTAAAACGGAGCGGGAATGCGTGTCCGTTGCGCTTGAAACGCTGCAAAAAAACGGGTTTGTCCCGTTTGAGTATGGGAAAACATATGCGCCCGGCACAAAAATTTACTTCAACAACCGCGACCGCGCTCTGGTATTTGCCATCATCGGACAGCGTTCCCTTGCCGAGGGCGTCAACATCGCCGCCGCGCATATCGACAGCCCGCGCCTCGATATGAAGCCCGCCCCTGTCTATGAGGATACTGAACTGTGCCTAATGAAGACGCACTATTACGGCGGCGTGAAGAAATATCAGTGGACGGCGATCCCGCTCGCTCTGCATGGCGTGATCGTCAAAAAGGACGGCACCAAAATCAATGTAAAAATCGGCGAATGTGAATCGGACCCGATTTTCTGTATCACCGATCTGCTTCCCCATCTGTCCAAAGAACAGTACAAGCGCGATCTGCGTGAGGCGATTTCGGGCGAAGCGCTCAACGTCCTTGTCGGCAGCCGCCCGTTCCTGGACGATAAGGTATCCGAAAAAGTCAAACTCAATATCCTCCAGCTCCTGTTTGAAAAATACGACGTTGTGGAGGAGGATCTCTTCTCCGCGGAGCTTACGGCTGTGCCTGCCTTTAAAGCGCAGGACCTCGGGTTCGACCGGTCCATGATCGGTGCGTACGGTCACGACGACAAGGTCTGCGCCTATCCCTGCCTGACCGGCCTGCTCGCTTCGGATGCTTCCGGCAAAACGCTCATTTCCGTCCTGGCCGATAAAGAGGAAATCGGCTCCACCGGCAATACGGGCCTGCATGCCGACTACCTGAAGAATTTTATACTGGACCTGTGCCGGTCCGCAGGCGTCAATGAACTGCAGTGCCTGCACAACTCCAAGTGCCTGTCGGCCGATGTAAACGCGGGCTTTGACCCGACCTATCCGGAACCCATGGAAAGGCGCAACTCCTCCTATCTCAACTACGGTACGATCATTACGAAATACACAGGTTCTGCCGGCAAGTCCGGCACGTCTGACGCCAGCGCCGAGTTCTTTGCAAATATCCGCAGAATCCTGGATGAATCGGGAGTAATCTGGCAGTCCGGCGAGCTTGGCAAGGTGGACGCCGGCGGCGGCGGTACAGTGGCAAAATTTGTCGCCGATCTCGATATCGACGTGGTCGATCTCGGCGTTCCCGTGCTCTCCATGCACGCGCCCTTTGAGGTGATCAGCAAGATGGACCTGTATATGACCCACAGAGCGGTGGAGGCATTTTTCAAAAAGGGTTAATCAATTCTGTAAAAGGGAGCGGCTCTACTGAGCCGCTCCCTTTTTTGTTGTGATTAAATTGATTCCTGCCAGCCTTTGCAGACGTCCACCCAGGCCGATGCATTTGCATATCGTTCCAGTTCTTCAATCGTAAGCTCAATTGCGCTGTTGCTGCTGCCGCATGCGGGGAATACGGTTTCAAACCGCTTGAGCGACTGGTCCAGATATACGTCGATGCCGTCGTTGACTGCGAACGGGCATACGCCGCCCACGGCATGGCCAACCCATTCCTCCGCCTGTTCGGGGGACAGCATTTTCGCCTTTACGCCGAACTGCGCCTTGTATTTCGCATTGTCTATTTTCGCGTCTCCCGCAGTAACGACGAGAACTGGATGCTCGTTTGCATTGAACGAAAGCGTTTTTGCAATCCTGCAGGGCTCGCAGTGCAGCGCCTGCGCAGCGAGCTCCACCGTTGCGCTTGATACCGGAAACTCCTGAATCCGGTGTTCTATTCCATATTGCCTGAAATATGTTTTCACTCTGTCTATCGCCATGTTTTTACTCCTTCGAATATTATACATCCAGCATGCCGCGTAAAACGGCTGCGCTTTGGGCAGGCGCCGGCTGT
>CAJLRT010000077.1 GCA_905209135.1 uncultured Eubacteriales bacterium | reverse complement strand
CAGGCGGACCGCGAAGCGCTGGGCATGCTCTGGGAACTGTACACCCTGATGCGCGAATTCCCCGAACTCGCGCGGGGGTGATTTATGGAAAGAGGCGCGCTGCGGCCCATGCCGCAGCGCGCCTTTTAAAGCGGATGCAATCTTCGGTTTTCCGCGATGGTCCGGGAGCTATTCGTTTTCCCGGCGCACGCCCAGCGACCCGCCCGGATGCCGGAGCAGGTACTCGTCGGGCGTCAGCCCCCGGTGCGCCTGCAAAAGCACGCTCAGCCGCTGCAGGACGTATATTTCGGCCAGGATAGAGGCGCGCGGCGCGCGGTTGAGCGGCCCGCCCTCGCATGCCACGCCGGCAAACAGGTGCACGCCCGCGAGCCTGGCCACGGAGGATTCGGGCCGGCCCGTGACGGCGATGACTTCGCAGCCGTTGTTGCGTATGGCGCGGATGGTGGCGAGCAGCTCCGCCGTCTCGCCGCTGTTGGAGATGCAGATGACAACGTCGCCCCTGACAAGCTGCCCGCAGGAGCCGTGCACGGCCTCGGTCCCGTGCAGCTCATAGGCCGGCGTGCCGGTAGAGCTGATGAGGGAGGCGGCGTAGCCCGCGACATGCCCCGGCTTGCCGATGCCGGTGATATGCAGCCGTCCGCCGTGCGCCGCGCTTTGCAGAATCAGCTCCGCCGCGGCCTCGTACGGCGCGTCGTCAAGCGTGTCGAGAAAGCGGTTGAACTCCGCTTTCGCCTTTTGGTCGAACGCGTGCATCGCGTCCATGTGCTCTTTTGCAATCATGTTCATGCTCCTGTCATAAGCAGGGATCAGGCCTGCGCCTGATCCCTGCGTTTGTTATATCACTTCAAGGTAATCCTTGTCGGGCAGTGCGGGGAAGGGCGCGTGCGGGATGGTCTGGTACCAGAACGCCACGGAGGAGATGTCGTCCTGCATGGGCAGGTACCGGCCGCCCTCGCGCCAGCCGAGGGCCTGGATGGTGACTTTCAGGTCGCTTTCAAAGCGGATGGGGTCGGTCACATGCCAGCGGTACAGGCCGAAGCGGAACTGGCTGCTGTACAGCCTGTCGGGCGTGATGACCTGCGGCAGGCCGGCGTACGGGGTGGTGAATTCAACGTAGCGGTCGTGGGTCACGGGGTCTTCAAAGTCGTAGGAGCCGCAGAAGTAATCCTCCGTACCGGTGCCGCAGATGGTCGGGAACTGCTTGTCGCCGTCCATGTAGAACTTGATCTCTCCTTCGCCCCACCAGCCGTTGTTGTTGACGCCCCAGGCCATGTAGGTGCCGACATAATGCCCCTTGCCCTGCACGCCGTCGAGAATCGTGTAAACCTCTTTATACGGCAGGGGGTTGACGCGCCGGAACTGGGCGTGGAAATAGGCCGCGTCCTCGGGCACTTCAGTCAGGCTGTAGTCGATCTGATAGAAGAATACGGTGTCCTCCTCCGCGCGGTTTTCAATGGTCATGCGGCAGTGCTTGCGGAAAGGCATGTGCCAGTAGCAGTTGAATGCGCTGCCGGGGTTGACGCATACCGCAAGCGAGGACACCTGCGCATATTTGTTCCAGCCCATGGCGAAAAAGTCGCCCACAGGGCACTCCACGGAGGGATTCTCCTGTCCGTCCCAGTAGATGCGCAGGATAATGTTGCGCCACTTGCCCGTCGGCGTGCACCAGATATGGTGGATGCAGCCCGGTCCGTCAATGTCCGCGATCTCGGCGGTTTCGCCTGCGCGGATGATGCGGTAGGGGTTTACTTTCCAGCCCAGGCCGAGGTCGCGCGCGGCCTGCCTGGCAACGCCCTCCTCCAGCGGGCAGCTTCCGCCTTTGCCCACCTCGCCGCGCGGGTTTTCCGCGCACAGGGAGCGGGATTTCGCGTTGGAAAGCAGGGTCAGGTCGCCAAGGCCGTTGGATATGCCGTTAAAAGCCATGAAATACGTCTCCTTTCAAAGTTCCGGGGGCGCGCCCCGGCGGTTTTTCCTACTCGCATGATACCACACCCAGCCGCCGCTGTCAACAAACAACGGTTCATGAAAAACTCTTTGTTGAAATTCGCCAAATACCGGTCCTGCGCCCTTGCCAAAGCGGCGGGATTTTAGTATAATACCAGCGCGCCCCGCAAAGGCCGAATCCATGAGAAACCGGGTGACGAAACTGGAAAATGTAAAAATACTGGTCGTGGAGCTGCTCAAGCTCTGTATCCCGATTGTCATCGGGTTTGTCGTCGTAAAGACGAAATTTCTGGACGCAGGCGTGCGCGACGCGCTGTCCAGGCTCATAGCGCGGGTCCTGTTCCCGATCCTGATGTTCTGCATCTTTCTCAACCCCGACATCTCCGTCGGCCAGATCTGGGACAGCCGCTATCTTCTGCTGACGGCCGTCGGCTGGGTCGTCGTCAGCTTTCTGATCGGGATGGCCGCAGCAAAGCTCCTGAAGCTCGACAGGCGGCGCGGCCCGGTGTTTTTCATCCTGCTGGGCATGTCAAACGTGACGTATATGGGCCTGCCCCTGTGCGTCGCCCTGTTCGGCGAGCAGCTGGGCCAGCTCGGCGTGGCCCTCGTCTCCCTTGCCGGGCACATCGCCATGTGGACGCTCGGCGTGTACCTGATGAGCCGTTACAGCGCGGAGCCGGGCAAAAAGAGCTTCAGCCTCAAGGCGGCGTTTACGCCTGTCACCGTCGCAATCCTTGCCGCCATCGTCCTCAAGCTTGTCGGCGTGCGCCTGCCCGATCTCGTGTATGCGCCTCTGCACACGCTGGGCAACGTAACGCCCCAGCTCGCCCTGGTCTATATCGGCGTCGTCATTGCGACTTCGGATTTTTCCGTCGTCTACAAAAGCCGCGAGGTGCCGGTCTTCCTCTGCCTCAAGCTGCTGCTTCTGCCGCTGCTGTTCGGGTTTGTGATGAACCTGGCCGGGCGGCTGTATCTGCCGGAGGACTACAGGCAGCTGCTCATGATCGAGTACGCCACCTCCGCCATGATCTCGCTCACACCCTTTTTTCGGGAGTACGGGTACGACGACGACTTCGCGGGCCAGCTCGTGTTTACAAGCATTGCCCTCAATATCGCGACCCTGCCCCTGGTTATGCTCATAAACAGCCTCTATTGAAACAGGCCCGCCGGTTTCCCGGCGGGCTTTACACTGGAGCCGGAGGCCGCCTCCGGCTTTTTTTGCTGTCCGCTGTCCTGTGCGCTCAGGCAACCGAGCCGCGCCGCTCGGTCAGGTCCCGCCCCGCGCCGCCCGCGGCACAGTCGCGGCGCTCCCGGCCGTTGCGCCTCAGCCGCCCGCCCCGCGCCGCAGTCCGTGTAAGGCGCATGTATCCGGCCTCCCCCCTGTTTTTTTAGCGGCATGCGGTTTTTTGTCCATAACAAGAAAAAAGGGATTGTAACTTGGCCGGGCAGGCGCTATAATGTCTGTACAATACAAAATATTCGGGGAGGCATTATGGACACACAGTTTTACGACGTATTTGTCACGGAAGGCGAAAACCCGACCTTCGCGTACCGAACGGGCCTTACCACCTATACGGAGGGCCTGCGCGACGGTATTTTCACCGCCCTGGGCTGGAACGGCGCCGGATACATGGCGCTTGCACAGGACGGGTGCGACCCCACCATCCTCAACCCCGCGGACTATATCGCGCCGCAGGCGTTCGAGCTGGAGCTCGACGGCCAGTCGCTCATGTCCCACTGGGCGTACGAGGGCTGCGAGCGGATCGAGGGGAAAGACAACCTCACCTTCAAAATCACACTGCGCCATACCGTCCGTCCCGTCACAGTCAAGGTCTGCACCCTGCTGGACGGCGCCTGCGTGTTTTCGCGCTGGCTGGAGATTACCAACCGCGCGCAGTCGCCAGCCGCGCTGGGCAGGCTCGCCGTCCTCAGCGGCGGGCTGGAGACGACGCTGCGCTGGAAAAACCATGTGAAGGACCAGAGCGCCGACAGCCCCTACCGGCTCGGCTACTTTGAATACACGAGCCATATGCACGAGGGCATGTTCCGCTGGCACGAAGTGCCGAACGCCACATACAGCTTCGGCGGCCGCTACTCCCGCCTGCGCTACCGCCACCCCTTCTTCGTGCTGGAAAACAGGGGCAAGGGCACCTGCTTTATCGGCCAGCTCGCCTATTCGGGCGGGTACAGGTTTTCCTTTGACGTAAACCATGAAAACTACGGCCTTGCCACCGAACACAACCACTGCTATCTGGGCTTTGCCGCCGAGACGGACGGACTCAAGCCCCAGCGCGTGCTCGCGCCCGGCGAAACCATCAATTCGCCGGAACTGCTGATCGGCATGGTCAACGGCGATATGGACATGGCGGTCAACGGCATGCACGACCACATCCGCAGAAGCGTCATGATGCCGCAGCCGCGCGGGCGCGGCTGCTGGGTCGAGACGGCCGGCGGCGGCGAGATCAACCTGGACAAGGAGTGCGTGGACCGCTGCGCCGGCCGCGGCTACGACATTTTCTATATCGACGCGGGCTGGTACTTCCCGCAGGGATTTGACTGCCTGGCCATGACGGGCAGCTGGGAAGTGGATAAGGACCGCTATCCGAACGGCATCCGCGAGCTGCGCGACTACTGCCATGAAAAGGGCCTGCTGTTCGGGCTCTGGATGGAACCGGAGCGCATCGGCAGCCTGTCCCCGGCGGCAAAGACGCACGGCGGCTTTGTCACAAAGGGCTATAACGACAAGAACAACGGCGGCTACCCGCAGCAGGGCGTGGGCGGGCTTGTAGACCTCTCCCGTCCCGAAGCCGCGCAGTGGGTGGAGGACGAGATCGCGAAGATGATTGAGCAGACGGGGATCGACATGTTCCGCCTTGACTTCAACCACGTCTACAACGCCCCCTACTCGTATAATCTGCGCGACGGCTATCTGGAAAACGCGGACTACCGTTACAATGAAAACTTTACGGCCATCTTCCGCCGCCTGCGCGAGCGCTTCCCGGACGTGATCTTTGAAAACTGCGCTTCGGGCGGCGGCCGGACCGACCTCGGCGCGGTCAAGTATTTCTCGCACACCTGGGTCACGGATAACCCGGTGTCCCCGCGTTCGTTTGACATCACCAACGGCATGACCATGTGCCTGCCCCCGGAGCTGATCGACCGGCTCATCACCACCATGGGCGCCCATTCCATGGCCGAGCTGGACTTCCAGCTCCGGCAGATGATGTTCGTGCGTCCCACGGCGCACCACGGCCACGGCATCGGCACGCCGATGGACGCGGCGGAGAACCCGCAGCAGCAGGCCCGGATCTGGCACTTTATGGATCTGTACAAGAACTTTGTCACTCCGTTTATTGAGCATGCGAAAATCTACCACCACACCCCGGCCCTGGACGGCGAGGACTCCCGCGGGCTGGGCATGCTGGAACTCGTGGCGGAGGACAGCAGCCGCGCCATGCTCGGCGTGTTCCGCCTGGCCGACGGCGCAGACGACGGCCTGACCGTGCGATTCAAGGGCATCGACGCGTCGAAGCGCTACCGCGTCCAGGTCGACAGCGCCGGCGAACAGTTCGAGCTGGACGGCCGCGTGCTGAAATACGAGGGCCTGCGCCTGGCCCCCGGCACGAGCCTGACGAGCGAGCTGATCCTGCTCACGGCGCTTTCCTGAGGGAAAAAACCTGCGGCGGCAGCCCGCCCCGATTCGGCGGCGCCGACCGCTTTGATGCGGAACCCGCGCGGCGGACAGACACAGTCTGTCCGCCGCTTTCCCATTCTATCCCGCCCGCGCGCGGGCGCACCTGACGCGCCTGTGCCGCCGCCCGCGCGGAACTTTTGTCCGCCATATCTGTAAAGCGCAGCCCGCCTGAAAAGATGCCGGCGCCGGCCGGGGCGCGGCGCACTGCAAAGCGCGCATTAAATGAATTGTAAATTTTTTAAGGGTTTTTTATTGATAAAATATTGCAATTCGTAAGGTATTGTGGTATCGTAAATTGTCAAATTCATAAAAGGGAAGGAGGGAACCGTATGTTTTCAAAACGTCCGGACGGCAATTTGCTGAAAAACCTGGACCCGTTTTCCAAAATCGTACCCTAT
>CAJLRT010000076.1 GCA_905209135.1 uncultured Eubacteriales bacterium | reverse complement strand
CACATATTCGCTGGTGATCTCATTCTTGTGGGCCACCGCGTTCTCCTGCGGATCGTACGGATACACCTCTTTTGCGTCCGGATACGCGCCGTCGGAGGTGCCCAGCATATCCTCGCGCATCTGCATCATGGTGTCCGTGTCCACCGTCATGGCGCTGCGGCTGACCATAATGGGGAAGCCGGCGAGCGTGTCGGTCTCGTAGCGGTCGATCTGGATATCGAAGCCGTTGGACAGGGACAGGATCAGCGCGATGCCGATAATGCCGATGCTGGACGCGAACGCGGTGAGCAGGGTGCGGCCCTTCTTGGTCATGAGATTGTGAAAGGACAGGCGCAGCGCCGTCATAAAGCTCATGGCGGTTTTTTTTACGCGGTAGCCCGTGTCTGCGCGTTCGTCCGCGCCGACGGGGTTGGTATCGCCCACGATCTGCCCGTCCTTGAGCTCGATGATCCGGGAGGCGTACTGTTCAGCCAGCTTCGGGTTGTGCGTGACCATGATGACAAGCTTATCCTTTGCGATTTCGCGGATCAGGTCCATGATCTGCACGCTGGTGGCCGAGTCGAGCGCGCCGGTCGGTTCGTCGGCAAGGATGACGTCCGGGTCTCCCACCAGGGCGCGCGCAATCGCGACGCGCTGCATCTGCCCGCCCGAGAGCTGGTTCGGCCGTTTCATCGCGTGTTCCCTAAGCCCTACCCGCTCCAGGGCCTCCAGCGCGCGGCGGCGGCGCTCCTTTTTGGACACGCCGCTGAGGGTCATGCTCATTTCCACATTGCTCAGCACGTTGATGTGCGGGATCAGGTTGTAGCTCTGGAAAATAAAGCCCACGCTGTTGTTGCGGTAGGCGTCCCAGTCTACGTTTTTAAAGTCCCTGGTGGACTTGCCGTTTATGACCAGGTCGCCGCTGTCGTAGCGGTCGAGCCCGCCGATGATGTTGAGCATGGTCGTTTTGCCCGAACCGCTCTCGCCCAGCACCGCCGTGAATTCGCTCGGCCGGAACGCGATGCTGACCTGCTTGAGCGCATCCTGCGTAAAATCTCCGGTACGGTAGCTCTTTGTTATGTTCTTCAGTTCTAAAATATGGATCACCTCAAAATAGTTTCCCGCTTCCGCCGGCTGACGGAGCCGTACCCGACAAAGCTAAGCAAAGTATACGCGCCGCCGCCGCGGAAATTCAACGCAATTTTATGAATTTTATAAATCCATACTGCGAATGCGGGCGCGCAGGGATATCCGCTCCGGCGCGCCTAGCGCGGCGCGGGCCAGGCTGCGCCCGGATACAGAAACTGCGCTTTGCCGCAGGCGCCCGACAGGGCTGCGGGCGGCTCCTTTTCCGTTACGATATAGTCAAAGGCGGCAAGGTCTGAAAGCCGAAACTTATAGCGCTTGCCGAACTTGGAGCTGTCGCACAGCAGAATCCGGAGGCGGGCGCGCTCCATCATTGCCTTTTTGACGTACGACTGCTGTACGCTCGCCTCGTACACCCCGTCCTCATCCAGCCCGTATGCCGAGAGAATGCACAGATCTGCGTTGAACTGGCGGATAAACTCGACCGTCTGTTCGCCCACAAGGGAGGGACTGCCCATACGGGTATAGCCGCCGGTGACCAGCAGGTCCTCCAGCTTCCGGTCCAGCAGAAGGCGGGCCGTTTCCAGGCCGCTCGTGATTACGGTAAAGCTGCTGGCATAGGGGATCTCGCGGCACAGGCAGGCCGTTGTGGTCCCGGAATCCATGAACACGGAGCCGTTTGCCGGGAGCAGGGGCAGGCACAGCCGGGCGATGGTCTCTTTTTCAGCGGTGTTGTCCGTTTCCCGCAGCCGGTAGTGCTTTTCCTTGGACGTGGTGACGATGATGGAGGCTTTCCCGCGGCTGCGGGTCACGGCGTGCAGCCGCTCCAGCTCGATCAAGTCCCGCCGGACGGTGGAGCGCGAGTAGTGCACGGCCCGGACGATCTCCTCCATCCGCGCCGTCTGCCGGACGGTGAGGAAATCGAGTATTTTTTTCTGGCGTTCGTTCATATTGTTCACCTGAAATGAATTATTCACGCTTATTATAGCACAAAAAATGGACTGATACCATTCTTTTGTTCAAATATTGATTTTTGCCGCGGATTTAGTATACTTACTTATGAATAAAAAAGACCGCGCTTTTGCGCGGAGAGAAGGAGACGGGGAAATGTCGGAAAAAGTGTTTATGATTCTGGTGGACGGCATGCGCATTGACGCGCCGGACGCCTGCGGGAACGAATATGCCGCGCAGTTCGGCGCAAAGGCGAAGCTGCTGCGGGAACGGACGGTTATGCCCAGCGTAACCCTGCCCTGCCACATGTCGCTTTTCCATTCCGTGACGCCGCAGCGGCATGGGATACTGACGAACACGTTCGTGCCGCAGGTACATACCGTGGAGGGACTGGTGGAACGGCTGAAGGCGGCGGGAAAAACCAGCGCCTTTTACTATAGCTGGCAGCTTTTGCGCGACCTGACCCGGCCCGGCTGCCTCTCCTTTGAGCTGTTTACCGACATGTACGCCTATCCCCATGTCGACAGGCTGCTGACCGGCGAGGCGCTTGCGCGCACGGAAAAGGACGCGCACGACTTTGTTTTCCTCTACCTCGGCGAACCGGATGAAACCGGGCATGCGCACGGGTATATGGGCCCGGAATATCTCGCCTCTGTAAGCGAGGCATGGGACTGTGTCCGCAGAGTCTGCGAGAAGTTCGGCGGGCAGTACCAGATTATTGTGACGGCGGACCACGGAGGGCACGACCGCATCCACGGCGAGGATATTCCGGAGGACATGAATATTCCGCTGTATCTGTACGGTTCCGCCTTTGACGGCTGCACGGCGCAGACGGCCAGTATCATTGACATCGCGCCGACTATTGCCAAAATTATGGGGATTGAGCCGGCCCGCGGCTGGGACGGCAAAGCGATTCCCGGCGCAGGGTGAGCGGGATGCGGCTGCTTTTGCGCCTCCGCAACAGGGAGGACTATGAAAAAATATTCATGGCGGCCTGGGGCTGCTACATCTTTACCTACCCCGGCCGCTTCGGCTTCGGCGCAGCCATTGCGGCCATCAGCCTCGCGGAGGGGTATACGGCCGCGGAGCTTGGGCTTGTGGCCTCCGCTCTGTTCGCCGCGTACGGCGTGGGGCAGATGTTCGGCGGCGTGCTCGGGGACCGGTGTTCCCCCTCCGCGCTCGTTTCCATCGGCTTTTTCGGCTGCGCAGGCGCAAACCTGATGATGGCCCTGTCCGGTTCGCTGGGTGTGATGATGGCGGCGTGGATTTTGAACGGCCTGTTCTGTTCGCTCATATGGGCGCCGCTTGTCCGTATGCTGACCCTTGTCATCCCCGGTGATATGCTGAACAAGGCCATGCTGAACATGCAGTACTGCACGGCCGTCGGGAATGTGCTCTCGTTTCTGCTCGTTGCGCTGATGACGGCGCTGTGTCCGTGGCGCGCCACCTTTTTTGTCATAGCCGCGCTGGTGCTGTGCGCAGGCGTTGTCTGGACATGGACGCTGCGCCGCTTTAGGCCGCAGCGGGAGCCGGCGACGGTATCTGTCCGCGCTCCGGTGCGCGCCGCCGCGGCAGGCCAGGACGCAAAGGACGCGTTTCTCAAGTCCGGCTTTATCTTCATTTTACTGCTGACGCTCTATATGGGGTTCCTCAAGGACGGGATCCAGACCTGGGTGCCCAAGGCCATTACCGACATATTCGGCACGACGCCGGCTCTTTCGGTATTCCTGACCGCCGCGCTGCCGCTGATCAACACCATCGGCGTATTCGCCGTCAAGCTCATGCAGCGCTGGAAGAAAGATGAAGATCTGCTCTACACCGCCATTCTCTTCGGCAGCGCGGGCGTTATTCTCGCGCTGGTCGCGGCGCTGCTGGAGGTGTCCGCCGTGCTGACGGTCGCCCTGTTCTCGCTTGCGAGCGCGGGCGTGTTCGGCATCAGCACCGCGCTGACCTATCTGCTGCCCGTAAAATTCGCGCGGTACGGACGCTCGTCCACCGTGGCGGGGCTGTCCAACGCCTTTACCTATCTGGGCTCCGCGTTCTCCGGCGTGGGCATAGGGCTGGTCGTGGGCGGGGCCTCCTGGACTGTGGTCTGCCTGCTGTTGTGCGGCCTGTGCGCGGTAGGCGTTGTGCTCTCGCTGTTGATCCGGCCGGCCTGGAACCGGTTTATCGCCCGAAGCCGTGAAGCGTCCGCACCCGTATCCGGGGACGGGGCGCAAGAAACAAGGCCCGCGGTTCGGCAGGGATAGCCGGACGCGCCGGGCGGTATTCAGCTATTCTGCTGCTCCGGGCCGGCGGCGAGCATGCGCTCGGCGATCTGCGCCGCGCAGCCGACCAGTTCCACGCAGGGGCGTTTTTTATAATAGCTTTCGCCGCGCGGCGAGGGGTCGCCTCCCCGGCCTCCCTGGCCCTGCAGCAGTTCCCGGCAGATCATCGATCCGTTCTCGGCCGCAAAGGCCTCGCCCGCGGCCTGCACTTTCCGGTAGAGCTCCGTTTTTGCCTGCTGGTCTTTCGGCCCGCTGTATCCGTATTTCATGCTCAGCACGAATACGACGCCGCTGACGGCGCCGCAGACCTCGCGCAGGCGGCCCATGCCGCCGCCGAACCCGGCGACAAGGCGCATGGCGAGCGCCGGGTCCATGCCCAGCTCCTCGCTGAACGCGCCGGCGACGGCCTGGGCACAGTTGTACCCCTCGCGAAACAGATTCTGCGCTTTCCCGGCGTGATCCATATTGCATCAGCTCCTTTAAACAACTTCTTAAATGCTTTTGTCCTATTATAACTCTGGCCGCCGGTACGCGTCAACAGCCACGCATGCCGGCGCTGTTTTTTCAGCCGCGCCTGTACGGGTTTTGCTTGCCCTTTCGGAAAAAGCGTGCTATGATGAAAGAAAAACAGGATGGGAGAGAGAATACATGAGTGTATTTGAGGCGATTATGCTCCTGTGCTTCGGCGCGGCCTGGCCTTTTTCCATTGCGAGATCCATCAGATCCCGCTCCACGCACGGAAAGAGCCTGGTGTTTCTGCTCATTTTGATTGTGGGCTATATTTCGGGGATTATCAACAAGATTCTGTACAGCAACGACATTGTGCTCTACCTGTATATCCTGAATCTCGCCATGGTTTCTACGGACGCGCTGCTGTGGGTCCGCAACCGGAGAATTGAAAGGCGGGCCGAAAAGAGCGGGGGCTGACGACAAAGCGCGGACGCCGCAGGCGGAATCCTGCGCCCGCCGCGGCACGGGGCGCGCTCGGACACGGACGCGGGGCGCGGCTGAAACAGGGCGCGGGACGCGGCTGGGGCGAAATCCTGCGCGCATGGCGCGGCTGAAACCGGGCGCGGGACGCGCAGGCGCGGGCGGAGATGCGCGCTAAAGGCGGAAATCGGCGGCCATACAAATAATAAAACCGGGAGAAAGTTACACTTTCTCCCGGTTTTTTGCGGCCGTTTGCGGCGGGCCCGCGGGGGCCGCGCCGCCAGACGCTTTGTTTTATTCGTGATCCATCGCGAAGCGTTCGTCCGTCAGCTCGTTATACTCGCCGCGGGGAACGTAATGGGTGTGCAGATACTCATGCGACTTGTGGCAGCCGGGTTTGCCCCACTCGTTGTAGAAGTCGATGATCGCGGGGTTCTCGTGGGACTTGCGCAGGGTCTTGCCCTCGTCCTCCGTGTAGATCGCTTTCATGCGCTTCTCGCGGGTTGCCGCAAGGTCGCTCGTGCGGGGCATGCCGCCGCCGGTGATGCAGCCGCCCGGGCAGCCCATGACTTCGATGAAGTGATAGGGGGACGTGCCGTCGGCGATCTGCTGCAGCAGCTTCTTGGCGCCGGCAAGGCCGCTGGTAACGGCAACCTTGACTTCCACGCCGTCGAGGAAGCTGTATTCGGGCAGCGGGTTCTCGATCTTGATGGCGCCCTCCTTGATCTGGTCGAGGCCGACGATCGGCGCGACGTGCAGATCGGCAAAGGGCAGTTCGCGGCCGGTGACGAGCTCATAGACGGTACGCAGCGCGGCTTCCATAACGCCGCCGGTTACGCCGAAGATAT
>CAJLRT010000075.1 GCA_905209135.1 uncultured Eubacteriales bacterium | reverse complement strand
GTGCTGTCCATCACGCCGAGGCCCTGATCCAGAAGGTCCTTGGGCCGCAGGGTATCCAGTTTCTTCGCGGCCGGGTCCTTGCGCGGGTCGGCGGTGTAGACGCCGTCCACATTCGTCGCCTTCATGAACACCTCCGCCTCGATCTCCGCCGCGCGCAGCGCCGCCGCCGTATCCGTCGAGAAGAAGGGGTTACCGGTTCCGCAGCCAAACACGACGACGCGCCCCTTTTCCAGGTGGCGCACCGCCTTGTTGCGGATATACGGTTCCGCAATCTGACGCATTTCAATGGCCGTCTGCACCCGGGTTTCCACGCCGAGCTGCTCAAGCCCGTCCGCAATCGCAAGCGCGTTGAGCGCGGTTGCGAGCATTCCCATATGATCGGCGCGCGTGCGGTCCATCTTTCCGCCGCTGCGGCCGCGCCAGAAATTCCCGCCGCCTACGACGATAGCAATCTGCACGCCGAGATCCACGCACTCTTTCACTTTCTGCGCCAAACGGGAGACGATCTCAAAATCGATTCCGGTCTTCATATCCCCCGCCAGGGCTTCGCCGCTGATCTTCAGCAGCACGCGTTTATACTTTGTCTCCATAAACTATCCTCCGTCGCAAGCGGTCTGGTTTTCATTATTCCTAATTTTACTATAAAGCGGGATATATTTCAATATGTTTTTATGAACCCGCTGTTATTATTCATAGTTTAATCCCCCACTCCGCCCTGCGGCATGCGGAATATGCCGCAATAAGGAAAGCGGACGAAACGCATGTTTCGTCCGCAGGCGGTTCATATTCCCCTATTTTGCCGTGTAGTGAAGAATTTTCGCAGCATACAGTTCCGAAATTTGGACAGAGACGCCCTGCTGCATAATTTCGGCGCACGCCGCCGCTCAAGTGCCGACGTGTACGGCCGACATCAGCCCCTAGCGGAGCGGGGTCGGCGACAGGACGCTGCCGTCGTCACCGAGCAGATAGACGACGAACACCTGGTTGATCTGGGCGGGATAGGATTCCAATATCTCTCCGTTATAAATAATTCTGACCCTGTCGCCCGCCTGGAAAGCTGGAATCGGAATGGTTGAAATCATGTCTAAGGATACGGATATTTTATCCGCAGAACGGATTTCAGCGGAATCCTTATCGGGTTTTACCAAAATGCTTTTTTCGCTTACTTCAAGCACTTCGGCATTAAAATAGGGGTTCCCGCCGGGCTGCGTATCTTCCGTTTCTGCCGGCTGGAAAACTGCGCCGTCCGCCAGACAGACTTCTGCTTTATCGCCGGGTGAATAGGCATACCCCGGCATTGGAGAGGACTGATCCGCTATAAAAACCATATTGGGGCCGCTCTTTTGAAAGGTGTATTTCTGACTGCCGTCGTCTGTCACAGCCACAATAAACTCCCCGTCCTCCTCATAGGTTCCCACAGCCATGTAACTGCTGAGCAGCGAGCATGAAAAGGAAAATCCTTTGCTTTGCGGCTCCAGCGTGAGAGTCGCCCGGTCCTGTCCGGACAAGCAATAATATACCGACGGATTACCGGCGGGCTTTGCCGCATTTGCAGCGCCGTCCCCGGCGACGCCGTAGTATTCCATAGCGTGCTGCAGGCACCTCTCCTTTTGTTCATCAATATATTTCTGGCTGTCCAGCGCTTTCCCCCACAGATACATGGGGAATTTGTCCTTAATATCGCCTGCATAATAGGAGCCGTCGCGCGGCGTCCAGTATTCCGTCAAATGATATTGACCGTCCTGTTTATTTGCGGTAATGACCGTCGGCGTATGCGCGCCCGCTTCTATTTTCAATGCGCCGTCATAACTGTATTCTTCATACAGTACCCAGGCATAAACCGACACTTCCGTGCCCGATTTTTTCACTTTCAGTATGTCATAATCCACACAGGAAAAGTTACTGCCAGTATGAGCCGACTGATGATGCGCGGCAATTTGGCCATCTAAAAACACCGCCAGATCGTCCGGCAGCCCCGCAGGGGTCGGCATGGGATTTGTCAGCAGGCATACGGCGGTTACAATACAGGCGGCGGCCGCCGCCACGATCATCCAAAACGCAGGCTTCTTATAATGCAGCACGCCTTTCACCCGCTCTTTTACGCCCGTTTCCCCAAAGGCGAGCGGACAGGCGGCAACCATCCTCCTGGGCGCGCTGCAGTTTATAAGCGCGTCGGAATACGGCTTTTTCATTTCCGCGCCGAGCTGGCGGATCACCTGCTCATCACAGGCAAGTTCGATATCCCGGCACAACAGAATATACGCCGCCCATAAAATGGGATTAAACCAATAGACGGAAAGCAGCAGAAAGCCAAGCGGTTTCCATATATGGTCTTTCCGCTTCAGATGCGCCTTTTCATGGGATACGACAAACGCCATATCCGCCTCGTTCATCGAGGACGGAAGATAGATGCGGGGACGAATCATGCCCAGAATAAACGGAGTGGAGATGTGATCGCATATCCATATATTGTTTTCCAGCGGCACGGACTCCCGAACTTTTCTGTGAATACGGATATAGCTTACCAATGCATAAAGAAGCATTGCGAAGACGCCGAGTATCCAGATCACAGAAGCGACGGAAATCACAACCTGCATCGGGTTGACGCTGTCCCCTGCGCTGGGCGACAGGGATTCCGACAGGATTGGATTGACGATTTGATTGAAGATCGGAAAACCGCTTTGGATTGCCGGGGTCTCAGCCATGGCGATGTCTTGCGGTATGGGTTCCGCGCTGGGAACCAGGCTGAATACGCTTTCCAGGGAAAAGGGAAAGATAAGGCGAATGGCAACAAACCCCCACAGCACTCCCATGACCCGCTTCGAGGCTTTTTTCAAAAGAAAACGGAGCAGTACAACGGCAAGAATAAGCCAGCTCGCCGTTATGCTCATATTCAGAAGCTTAATAAACACGGCGTCCATCAGCTTTCCTCCTCATATTCCGCTACCATACGCCGCAGATGCGCCACTTCCTCCGGCGTCAAATGTTTCCGCGACGTAAACGCAGTCAGAAACGCCGGAAGAGACCCGTCAAACGTCTCATCCACAAATTTCTCACTCTGCATGGAATAAAACTCTCTGCGGGATATAACGGACGTTACCGTGCCCTTATTATTTTGAAAAATCCCCTTGTCGCACAGCCTTTTCAAAACGGTGTACGATGTCGTTTTCTTCCATTTCAATTCTTCCTCGCTCCGCCTCGCCAGCTCGGCCGAAGAAAGCGGTTCATGCTCCCAGATAATATCTGCAAACCGGGATTCGACGGCTCCCATTTGTAAATCTGCCATAGTGCAACCTCCTGCCAGTCTACACATTGTAGTACAACTGCATTCTACACCATGTAGTACGAATTGTCAATAGGTTTGCAAAAGAAAACGGCAGGGATTTCTCCCTGCCGCATTTCCTGTGCATGGACGCGCGTCAGTAGCTTGAAATGTCCTCCATAAGCCGAACCTGGATTTCATACGTCTTCCCCTCGCGCCAGTATGTGAGCGAGATCTGGTCGCCGATCTTGAAGCGGTTCTTTTCCTCGATAAAACCGTCGACATCTTCAAAGGATTTCCCGTTGATCTGCGTAATGATGTCGCCCAGGCGCATGCCGCGGCTGTACGCGTCGCTGCTGGTGTCGATGGACACGACGCGTGCGCCCGGTACGACGCCTTCCTGCTCCGCCATCTCCTGCGTCACCTGCGTGACCGTCACGCCGATTATCGGCTTGCCCTCGACCTTGCCGGTGGCGATCAGCTCGTCGATGATGACCTTGGCCTGCGTCATGGGAATGGCAAACCCCATGCCCTCGTAGGTGTCTACGCCGTCCGACATGATTTTGGAGTTATTGATGCCGATCACCTGCCCGTACTCGTTGATAAGCGGCCCGCCGGAATTGCCCGGGTTGAGCTGCGCGTTTGTCTGGAGCAGGTCCAGCTTGCGGTTGTTGACATAGACGCCCTGACGGATTCCCGAAATGATTCCGTCCGTCACCGTCTGGGCATACTGCACGCTGTATGGGTTTCCGATCGAAACGACAGGGTCCCCCACCTCGACTTTGTCGGAATCGCCGAACACAGCGGGCGCGAGCCCGTCTGCATCCACCTTGAGCACGGCGATATCGCTGTTGTTATCCCTGCCGCGCACCGTCGCCTCATACGACACGGTATTGTCGTTCATGACAATCGTTATTTTCGTCGCATTGTGGACGACGTGCGCGTTGGTGATGATATATCCGTCCTCGCTCATAACGATGCCGGTGCCAAGGCCGGTGCCGCTTTCGTCCTCCGCCAGAATCATCACGACGGACGGCGATACTTTTTTATAAATTTCCGAAACCGTGAGCGAGGGTTCGGCGGCCCCCTCCGTTATAATCACTTCAGGCGCGTCGTCAAGCCGCTCCGGCGTTGAAGACGCCTGGGAGGATTGGGACGGCGGCTGCGGGGATTGCGACTGCGCTCCCGATGACTGCTGAGACGACGAAGGCGGAGCGTCAGGCCGTTCGGAGTACCGGTTGATCCACACAAACGCGCTCACCACGCCTACAAACAAGAAAACTATAACGGAAATCGCAGCGATCAGGCCGCCGCGGCGCCGACGTTCGAGTTTTTTCTTTTGTTCTATATAGTCGTATTCTCCATACGGGCCCTGCCATTGTGGCGTGTCGTTCACGTTGTATCCCCCATTGCAAATTGATAGCCGTAGAAAAAGGCCAGCACGTATACAGTATATTCCGCTCAGGCGCCGTACAGAAGCGGAGCGACAAACAAATCATGGAATCCCCCGGCTATTTCAGCATTTTCCCGGGCCTGTCTCCATCGTTCTTTTTCGAGCCGCCCTCACCCTTATCGCCCCTGCCGAACAGGCCGGTCTCCCGCTTCACCAGTTCCAGGGTGAACGTGAATTCGGTATACGCGCCCGGAATGGACTCCACGCCGATCTCGCCGCGGTTCATGTTCACAAGCATTTTTGCGATATACAGGCCAAGCCCCATGCCCTCGCGGTCCAGACCGCGGGACTTGTCGCTCTTATAGAAACGGTCGAAGATAAACGGGATTTCGTCCGGCGCTATGCCCGGACCGGTATTCCGAACTTTCACGGAGGCGAACTTATCGGATTCCACCGCGGTTTCAATCGTCATTGCGCCGTGCATCGGCGTATACTTGACCGAGTTGCCGATGATATTTGTCAGAATCCGGTAGACCGCGTCTTCATCCGCCAGAACGATGATCTTATCGTCCAGCGTGAAAGTCAGCGCGATGTCTTTCTCTTCAATGGACATTTCAAAGGTGAGCAGCACGCGCTTTACAATCTCATTGATATTGAGCGGCCGCATATTCATCTCTATCTGTCCGCCTTCCAGGCGCGTAATGTCGAGAATGGAATCGACAAGCCGGCTCAGCCTCCGGATCTCATCGGAGACACGGCGCAGGTAGACCGTCTCCCGCTCCCGCGGGATAGTCCCGTCCAGGATGCCGTCGATAAATCCGGAGATCGTAGTCATGGGTGTTTTCAGGTCGTGCGAAATATTGGCCATAAAGCCGCGCCGGCTGCTCTCCATCTGCTCCAGCGCGTCCGCCATGGTGTTGAACGAGACGCACAGCTCCGAAATTTCGTCGTCCCCGCTGACGCGCACCCGTTTTTCAAAGTTCCCGGCCGAGAACTGGTTCAGCGCTTCGCGCATCTCCAGCAGCGGCCTTGTCAGGCGCTTAATGCCCATATAGATGAACAGGAACGAAAGCGCAAGCCCGCCGCAGACGGAAAGCAGGAAGAAGCGCGTAATCACCACGATCATGGAGGACATGGAGGAAGTAGGCGCGGAAATGAAAACATAGCCGATCACCTGGCTGTCCACAATGCCGTTCGCGTCTTCCAGAATCGGAACGCCGACTGTATAACGGCTTTCGCCGTAATAGCCGAAAAACGTGCCGGTCGCCTGGTACAGGTTCGTTCTCTCTATCTGTTCAATCGCCTTGTAGTTGACAATCTGCACATCCCGGAGCAGGTATTCCTTTTTATCGGAAAAAAGCAGGCATTCGTCGTTGTTTTTACTGAGGATGAAAATGTCGCTCGTGCCGTTTTC
>CAJLRT010000074.1 GCA_905209135.1 uncultured Eubacteriales bacterium | reverse complement strand
CGCCGAGATAAGCACTGCATACCGGTGCTTGGGCGCGTCCGGAAGCTGCGGGGGCTTGCGCACCAGAACGACGATGACATACACGATTTGATAGGAGTAGCAGAGCATAAATAATATGCCCACGATACTGTTCAAAGTGTTCAACAGTTCCATTGTTTGTCCTTTCCTTGTTGAATACAGGGTTTCCCCAAACTGGCAAAAAAATACCCCTTTCAACAGATTATACTGATGAAAAGAGTATAAGAATGAATGTTCAATAATTTATCAATTATGACTATGACAGCCCAGCGCAAATACGGCGGTCACCATCGCGCCGCTTGTGCGGCTGTTGGCGATTTTTAGATAGCCGCCGTGTTTCTCGCAAAGCAGCTTGCAGATATTCAGGCCCAGCCCGAAATGCGTGTCCTCCTCCGACGGCCGGCCCCGGTAATACGGCGCGGCGGCCTGGCGCAGGTCCTCCTGCAAAAAGCCCCTGCCGTCGTCCGTGACGACGAGCGTGAGCTCTTTTGCGTCGCGGGCACAGTCCACCTCGATAGACCCGTTCGCAAACCGGACGGCGTTGGACATCATATTCTCAAACACCTGCAGGACGACCTCGGCGTCCGCCTGCAGAAAGCCGTCGAGACAGGCGCGAAACTGAAGGCGCATATTCGCTTCGCGGCACAGGATTTCGGCCGTGGAGCGGAGCGTTTCAGCGAGCTTTTCCCCCTCTACGGGACGCGGTTCGACCGTGATATCCTCCAGCCGGTACAGCGTATTCATGGCGGAAACATAGTTTTCCAGCCGGTTGATGTGGTCCGACATGGTATTGACCGTGCTGATCAGCTTCTCCTTGGGATAGCGGTCCGCGGGGATGTACTTGCGAAGCATGTCGGTATAGCCGCGCAGTACGGTCAGCGGGGTGCGCAGGTCGTGGGAAAAAGAGGCGTTGAGACGGCGGCGCTCCTCGACAAACCGCCACATTTTGCGGTTGTTCTGTTCGAGAGAGGCCCGCATATCGTTGTAGGAACGGCACAGCCTGCCCAATTCGTCCTGGCTGTCGTAGTCTATGGTGAAATTCAGGTCGTTCGCGGCGATCTTCTCCGCGCCCTTGTGCAGCAGCGAAACCGGACGCTGCAGCTTGTTGCGGTAAAACAGCAGGCTGGCCAGCACGGAACAGCCGAGAAACACGAGCGGCAGGGTGATAATCCGCAGCGTGCCCAGCAGGCCGTTCCAGAACTGGTCGGCGGAGGAGAGGTTCTGGTAGGGGGAATAGACGACCCCGTAATTGTTGTATATATCGAGCTGGTAGGGGTCGTCCGGGTCGAAATAGTTCATGTAGAGGTTTTGCTGCAGCACGTCGTACAGGTCCAGCAGGAGCAGGCTGATCAGCGTTGCGATCAGAATAAAGACGAGCGTGTACAGCACAAACGACTGCTTGAGAGACATGTTGCGGAAAAACCTCTTTATTTTACCCACTTGTAGCCCACACCCCACACTGTTTCAATGTGCGTCCGGCTGCCGGCGCCCGAGAGCTTGGCGCGGATTCTGCGGATATGCTCCGCGACAACGGCGCTGTCGCCCTCGCTGTCCCAGCTCCACAGCCGCTCGTAAATGCGTTCCTTGTCAAACACCTGCCCGCTGTTGAGCGACAAAAACTCGATGATGTCAAACTCCTTTTTTGCAAGCGGGATCTGCTGCTGCTTGTAGTATACCGCGCGCTCGGAATAGTCGATGACCAGATCGTCCTCAAAGCGCATCCGGCTGCGGGAGGCCTGCCGGTCGTCCCGGCGCAGGTGAGCCTCTACGCGCGCGCCCAGTTCGTCCAGGCTGAAGGGCTTTACGACATAGTCGTCCCCGCCGACCCGGAAACCGGTAATTTTATCCGTATCGTCCACGCGCGCAGTCAGAAAGAGTATGGGACAGCTCACATGGTTCCGGATCCGCTTGCAGACTTCCAGCCCGTCCATATCCGGCATGTTGATGTCCAGCAGGATCATATCCGGCTGCAGGCGCAGCTTCTCCAGCGCCTCCGCGCCCGAAAGGGCGGTCAGCACGTCGTAGCCGCTCATCTCAAAATAATCGCGCAGCATGTTCACGATATCAAATTCATCGTCCACTACCAGGAGTTTCTTACGCATACCTATCCACCAAATCCGTTCTCAATGCCTACAATGGAGTTTTTCCCCCGAATTGTGTATAGTATGCGCTTGAAATATCAAAGTTTTATCAATGCCCGCGGCTTATTTGCGCCGTTTCTGGGAACCGGCCCCACCAAATGCTGCGCGGCGGCGGCATGTCAGCCGAACGCTGCCACAAGGCGGTGGATCGGCTGACCTCTTTCGACAAATTTCCGCTCGTACTCGGTCATGACGTTGCCGGGGCAGGCGGACGCGTGCAGGTCGTAGCAAACGTCGGTGACAACCGCGCCGCGCTTTTCCAGTTCGCACAAGCTGTATTCAAACAGGTTCCGGTTGTCGGTTTTCATATGGAGCTGCCCGCCCGGCGCCAGAATGCGCGCGTAGAGATCCAGAAACGGCGCGGCGGTCAGCCGGCGCTTGGCGTGCCGGTCCTTGGGCCAGGGGTCCGAGAAATTCAGATAGATGCGGCCGACGCTGCCCGGCGCGACCGCTTCCGCAAGCGCGCGCACATCGCAGTTCATGTACCGGAGGTTTTCCCTGCCCGCCGCCTGCGCCTTTTCCATGGCCATGACAAGCACCTCCGGCACACGTTCCACGCCGATGAAGTTGACGTCCGGGTTCTGCTGCGAGAGCGCGCACAGAAAGCCGCCCTTGCCGCTTCCAAGTTCCATATGTACCGCGTTTCCGTTCCCGAACACACGCGAGAAATCCAGCGCGCCCGACTCCGGCGGCTCTATAAGGTAACGGGCTACCCGCTCACGGCGCGGCTCCAGGTTTTTCATTCTGCGTACCCGCATACGCACTTGTCCCCCATCTTTCTTTTTTATAATAGTATATCCCAAATGAAAAAAAGTGTAAAGCACAAAAAAACGGGGCGCGGATAAGTCCGCGCCCCGGCTGGTCCGGTTTGGGCGCAGGGTCAGGCTGTGAGCGTGCCCTGCTCCGTTTCGATGAGGATTTGCAGCATCTCCTCCACGCCCGTATTGGCGTTGACATATACCAGGATATGCCTGCCGTCCGGCGTTTCGGTTACAAACTCATAGCACAGAACTTCGTTCTTGCCGTCGGTCGGGATGACGGCGACGCCGCGGCCGGTGACTGTCAGGCGCTTGCTGACGGATTTCTCCGCCTCTTCCATGGAGATCGCCGTTCGGGTATCGCGGTCCTCCCGGTGCGCCATCATATACCCGAACGCCTCATAGCCGCACACCGCGCCGTCGCGCATGGAGACCGACACCTTGATCAGGTCGGGGTACATGGTCACTCCGTCCTGCGTGTAGGCGAAGTTGACGGTCAGCTCGCCGTTGGCGAGCATATAGTAGCTCTCCTCCATGCCCTCAATCCCGAGTTTTTGCAGAAAGTCGCGGGCGTACTGGACGGCGTCTTCGTTGCTGATACGCACATCGTTAGACAGCGCGGAGCTGGTTATCTGCAGCAGATAGCCGCCGTTTTTGGTTACGGAGACGCTGCGGTCGCCGACATTGAACACATAGGCGGGAATTTTGGAGGCCGTCTCATAGGCAAGCTCCACTTCGCCTGCGCGCACGCCGAGCCAGTTTACAATATTCTTTTTCGCCGCCTCGGCGCCGACAAGCTGCTTGTCCTGCAAAAACACAGGCTCCATTTTCTCAATATGGTCGGAGAACGGGCCGTCGTATATCAGCTCCGGATAGCCGCTCACCTGCTCCTTGCTCACGGTGAGGTCGCCGCCCTGTCCCTCGTCGGCCGGCTGGTCGCCGGCGTGCTCGTCGATGACGGCGAGAACCTGCTGCAGGCTCGCGTTTCCGTCGTTGATCTCCGACTGCAGGCCGCCGATATAGGCCGCGAGGCTGGAGGCTGTGTCGGCCAGCGCGTTCATATTCTCCACCTCCTCGTCCGTCAGCTCCTCTTCGCGCAGGAGTTTTGCCGAAAGGTAATAGGCGTAGTCGCCCGCCTTGGCGAGATATGCGGAGACATCCTGCAGGTTCAGGTCGTAGACGGGCATCTGTTCCAGGGCGCTCTTGGCCGCGCCCGTCTCGCGCCAGACCTCGCTTGCGAGCCGCACGGCCTGGTAGGGCGTGCCGGCGTACCGGCCCTTGTCGAACGCGGTTTCGATGTTGTACAGGTGCGCGGACAGGTCGGTAAAGCTGCGCGCATAGTCGCTCATCAGGCTGTTTTTGATGCGGTTTTGCTGGTTGTAGTTATACACGCCGAACACTGCGAGGGCAATGACGGCGACGGAGAAAAAGGATATGATGCGTATAAAGGTCCGCTTGTGAAGATACATTGGGAAACTCCTTTCAAATTGGAGCGGGCGCTCCGCCTGCGCTCTGATACATATGCGCAGGCCGTTTTGCCTTAGTATTCCATTTTGCGCACTGAATTATACGCGCTTAACCGCCGGGATGCGCCGGCCGCGCGCAGACAGCCTGCGCCGGCAAAAAAATGATGATTTACAGAGGCGGCGGGGCATCGCCGGTTTATGCGCGAATTTTACGGCGCGGGCGCAGGTGCGGGCCGGGATTGCAAAACAGAGGAGGGACGGCAAAATGCCGTCCCTCCTGTACGCGCTATCCTGCGCGCGGTTTTCAGAATCTGCAAAAATGCACGGGTGCTTTTACGGGCCGCCTGAACGGTTATCCGCGGCGGTTTCAAGGCCGCCGGCGTTTGCCGGCAGGCGCAAAAACGTTGCTTTGGGCGGCGCCGGCCGCGAGCGCGTTCAGCGGAAGCCGACCTTGCGGTAGACCTTTGCGAGCGTTTTGCGCGAAGCCTGCGCGGCGCGGGCGGCGCCGCTCTCGAACACTTCGTCGAGATACGCCTTGTCCGCCATGAGCGCTTCGTATTTTTCACGGATGGGGCGCAGATGCTCAATGACCGCCTCGGCGACGGCCAGCTTGAAATCGCCGTAGCCTTTGCCGGCGAACTCAGACTCGGTCTGCTCCGCCGTACGGCCCGTCACCGCGCCGTAGATGGAGATGAGGTTGTTCACGCCGGCCTTGTCCGGGCCGCGCCGGACTTCGCTGCCGCTGTCCGTTACGGCGCGCTTGAACTTGCGCAGGATATCGTCCGGGCTGTCGAGCACGGCGATAAAGCCGTTGGGGTTGCTGTCGCTCTTGCTCATCTTTTTCTCCGGCTCCTGCAGGCTCATAATCCGCGCGCCGACTTTGGGGATATAGGGCTCGGGAACGGTGAACACGTCCCCGTACACGCCGTTGAAGCGCTGCGCCACGTCCCGCGTCAGCTCCAGGTGCTGTTTCTGGTCCTCGCCGACGGGAACCAAATTGGCCTGGTAGAGCAGGATATCCGCCGCCATGAGCACGGGATATGTAAACAGGCCGGCGTTGATATTCTCCGCATAGCGGGCGGACTTGTCCTTGAACTGGGTCATGCGCGAAAGCTCGCCGAACATGGTGTAGCAGGAGAGCACCCAGGTGAGTTCCGCATGCGCCGGAACCTGGCTCTGCAGGAACATGACGTTTTTCTCCGGGTCGAGCCCGCAGGCGATGAGCAGCGCCATGGTTTCACGGGAGCGGCGGCGCAGTTCGGCCGGCGTCTGCCGCACCGTGATGGCGTGCATGTCCACCACAGAGAAAAAGCAGTCGTACTCCTCCTGCAGCTCGCGCCAGTTTTTCAGCGCGCCCAGATAGTTCCCGAGCGTGATGAGGCCGCTGGGCTGGATACCCGAAAATATGATCTGCTTGTCAGACAAAATTGTCTCCCCCTACCAAATGATTGATGTATATTTGTGCGCGCCGCCGCGTTCCACGGCCCCGCATACGGCGCAGGTTATTCGTTTTTTCCGGCGGACTGCCGGCAAGGCTCGTACGCGCCGGCGTTTTCAGCCGCCGCAGGCGAGCAGGCCGTCGTTTCTGCGCATAAATTCGCCGAACGCGACGCGGATGAGCTCGTGCCCGTCCACGTTGGGATGGATCCCGTCCGCGCAGAACAGGTGCTTGTAATTGTGTTTATCCAGGAAATAGGAGCGCA
>CAJLRT010000073.1 GCA_905209135.1 uncultured Eubacteriales bacterium | reverse complement strand
TTGGTTGCTATAATTATAAATGTATCTATATTTGAGAAAATTTGCAAAAGTACACGATTGCAAAGTGAAAAATCTAAATGCATACAGGAGGGAACGTTATGGATCGTGAACGGGACGCGCCTGTTTGAGTTTTGCCCTGGTCCGAACGCAGACACTTAGGGACAAAACCAAAAAATCAATAAAGGAATGGAGGAATTTCAGTGAAAAGAGTACTCTGTATGCTGCTGTGTGTACTCATAGTAGCGGTCATGGCGCCGACAATGGCCTTTGCGGCGGACGATACAGTAGAAGTATCTACTGGAATGACCTTTAAAAGTGATACCACGCAAGATGCCATTAACAACTGGGCGGATGGGGCAGCAACCATTCAGGCAAATGATGACGGGTCCTATACTGTGACCCTGCAAAAGAATATTACCCTGAAGCAAGGGGCGACAACCCCGATTACGTTTGGGGATTACAGGGATGCAGCCGGGGCAAATCAGCCTATCATGATTTTGGATTTAAATGGCTTTACAGTATCCGGGAAAACCATTGTAATCAGCAATATGGGAAATTTGGTTATTCGCGACAGTAAAGGTACTGGAAAGGTTGTATACGATGGTGGACAATATCTGGCTGCGGTTCAAAACGCCGGCTACTCGCTGACCATTGAAGGGGGCACTTTTGAGTGCAATGGCGCAGATAGCGCAGCCTATAATGCCGCGATTAGCTCAGCGGCCTCTACTGAAACAGTTATCAACGGCGGTACCTTTAACGGAAAAGGTGCGGGCGCGCTGATTGCATACGGGAATGTTATCATAAACAGCGGAGCCTTTAATGGTGCCTATGGGGTTGTCTCGAAAAAAGCAAGCAGTGGTACAGGCAGCATTACATTCCCGGAAACATCTACTGCTGTAGTTAATGCAGAAAAGATAGCTTTTGTGGTAGAGGGTGACGGTACGAACGATGGTGCCATTGTGGCTAACGGCGGTACCTTTAATGCACCTAAAGTTGCAGGCAAAATTGGCTCGGCAAATCCAGAGAATAAGGTTGAGATTGCCGGAGGCAGCTATACAGCAGACCCCTCTGCTTTTGTTGCTGAAAATACAGTATTGATTGGACACACTAGCGGAGAGAATACCCAGTACGCCGTCGGTGATGACGCGCAAACCATGGCCGCCGCAGCGAGGGCGGGCGATACCATCACGGTCCTCAAGGGCGAAGCGATTACAGTGCCGGATAAGGTGAAGGTAGAAAACAAAACAGGCAGCGTAATTACCGTTAACGGCGAACCTGTCCAGACTGGCGATACAATCGACGTTCATGTACACAGTTATGGAGATTGGACGTCTGATAAGGACAACCACTGGCATGAATGCACCTGCGGCGAAAAGGCCGATATCTCAGCGCATACCTGGGGTGAATGGGAAGTGACCAAGGAGGCTACGGAAACACAAAAAGGCGAGCAAAAGCGCTCCTGCTCCATATGCAATTATGTAGAAACCAAGGATATCCCGGTGGATCACACGCACAAATACGGAACAGAATGGAAGTCCGATGAAAACGGCCATTGGCACGAGTGCGACTGCGGAGCCAAGGCAGACGAAGCCGCACATACCTTTAAATGGGTAGTGGATAAGCAGGCAACAGCAACCGAAAAGGGCTCCAGGCATGAAGAATGCATTGTCTGTGGCTATAAAAAGGCGGCGGTAGAAATCAGCGCGACCGGAACCACTGCGAAGGATCCCAGTGTTCCGCAGACCGGAGACGACAGCAATATATTCGTTTGGATTGCTCTTATGCTCATATCTGGCGCTGGAATGACCGTAACAATCGTTTACAGCAGAAAGAGAAAGTACGGCAGGTAATTTAGCGCGCAATAAACCGGGGTGCGGGTATTTGATATCTGTACTCCGGTTTTTCTATCCCCTAACAGTTTCCGTCATACGGATAGCAGAAAGGATAACTTCCGGTACATCGGGACAATACAATAGCGCAGGACACGCGAAAACATGTCCTGCGCCACTTTTTAACCTTATTTTCTTATCACGGACGGGGCTATGGATTGACCCTGTTCTCAGTCGATCACGCGCACCTTGATTACGCCGGCCATCGCCTTTAGCGAATCCACAATCCCGCCGCTGAGCGGACTGCCGATGTCGATCATGGTATACGCATATTCGCCCTTGCTCTTGTTGAGCATGTTGTCAATGTTGATCTTGGCATTGCCGAACAGCGCGCTGAACTGGCTGATCATGTTCGGGATGTTCTCGTGAATGATGCAGATGCGCGCGCATCCGCCCGGCTCCATCTCGGTGTCCGGGAAGTTGACGGAGTTTTTGATGTTGCCGTATTTCAGATAATCGGAAATCTCCCGCGCGGCCATGACTGCGCAGTTTTCCTCTGACTCGGGCGTGGACGCGCCGAGGTGGGGGATGGTGATGCAGTTGGGCATATCAAGCGCGGCTTCGTCGGGGAAGTCGGTCACATAGACGGCGACTTTGCCCGCGTCGAGCGCCTCTTTCATGTCCGTGCTGTCCACCAGTCCGCCTCTGGAGAAGTTGAGTACGCGCACGCCGTCTTTCATCTGCGCAAAGGCGGCTTTGTTCAGCATGCCCTTCGTGTCGCCGGAGAGGGGGACGTGAATGGTAATGTAGTCGCAGTTCGCATATACTTCGCCAAGGGACTTTGCGTGCTTGACATGGCGGGACACGCCCCATGCGGATTTGACGGACATATACGGGTCATACCCGTAGACGTCCATCCCCAGGGAATGTGCGGCGTTGGCGACCATGGCGCCGATGGCGCCGAGCCCGATTACGCCCAGTGTCTTGCCTTCAATCTCCGGTCCGACAAAACTGCTCTTGCCCTTTTCCACGAGCTTGGCGACGCCCTGCTGGCCCTTGAGCGTGTGCGCCCATTCAATGCCGCCGACAATGTCGCGCGAGGCGAGGAAGAGCCCGGCCAGCACGAGCTCCTTGACGGCGTTGGCGTTCGCGCCGGGCGTGTTGAACACAACGACGCCCTTCTGCGAGCATGCGTCTACCGGGATATTGTTTACGCCAGCGCCAGCGCGGGCAATCGCCTCGAGAGAGGCGGGAAACTCCACGTCGTGCAGCGCGGCGCTGCGGACGATAATGCCGTCATACTCGGCGGCGTCCTCGCTGTATACGAAATCGGCCGGGTCGAGATGGGAAAGGCCGCTTTCCGAAATCTTGTTAAACAGTTTAATGTGATACATCGTTATTCCAGGCCCTTTCTCAAGCGTTTTCTTTTTCAAAATCCGTCATAAAGCGAATCAGCGCCTCTACGCCTTCTTCCGGCATGGCGTTGTAAATGCTCGCGCGCATACCGCCGACGGAGCGGTGCCCCTTCAGGTTGACAAGCCCCGCGGCCGCGGCGCTCTTGACAAAAGCGGCGTCCTTGTCGGCGTCGCCGGTGACGAACGGAACGTTCATAAGCGAGCGGTCCCTGCCCATGACGGTGGGCTTGAACAGCTTGGAAGAATCCAGGTAGTCGTAGAGCTTTCCGGCCTTCCTGCGGTTGATCTCGCCGATGGCGGCCAGTCCGCCCAGCCCGTCGAGCCATTCGAGCACTTTCATGCATACATAGATGGCGTATGTAGGCGGGGTGTTGTACATCGAGCCGTTTTTCACATGGATGTCGTACTGGAACATCGTCGGCGTCCCCTCAATGGAGTGGCCGAGCAGGTCGTCGCGGATGATGACGACGGTCAGGCCCGCCGGGCCCATATTCTTCTGTGCGCCGGCGAAGATAACGCCGTACCGGGTCACGTCGATGGGTTCGGACAGAATGCAGGAGGAAAGGTCGGCCACCAGGGGCACGTTTCCGGTTTCGGGCAGTTCGGCGAATTTGGTTCCGTAGATGGTGTTGTTCTCGCAGATATAGAAATAGTCCGCGTCTTTCTGGAACGTCGCGGGGTCCAGCGCGGGTATATAAGAATAGGTCTTGTCCTTGGAGGAGCCGACAATGTTGACCTCGCCGTATTTGCTTGCCTCTTTACAGGCCTTGTCGGCCCAGGCTCCGGTGAGAACCAGATCTATTTTGCGGTTTTTCATCAGATTCATCGGCACCATGGCGAACTGTGAGGAGGCGCCGCCCTGCAGGAATAATACTTTGTAGTTATCGGGAATGCCCATAAGTTTCCTGAGCAGGCTTTCCGCACGGCCAATGATTTCTTCAAAGGGTTTGGAGCGATGACTCATCTCCATCACCGACATACCCGACTGGCCGTAGCAGGTCATTTCCGCAGCGCACTGCTCGAGTACGGGCAGGGGCAGAGCGGACGGGCCGGCTGAAAAATTGAATACTCTGTTCATTGTTTTACCTCCTATATTAAAATATAGTATTTATTATATAGATTCGTAAATTTAAAGTCAAATGAATTACTAAAAAAACCACAATTCCGCTATTCCACAAAAAAATTGTCAATTCATTGGCTGTATATGGCGCATATTACAGGCCTGTATGGAGTTTTTGAACGCAAAAAAAGCGGGCCTGCCCATGCTGGACAGGACCCGCTCAAAAGCTCTGTTACGCGCCCTTTTTGCGGCACACCCGCGCGGCGGCGACGGTCATGTCGTCCGCGGCCTTGCCGTCCGCGTCGGCGAGGCGGAGGATTTCCTCGCACAGCTCGGAGAGGTTTTTGCCTTTTGCCTGCTGGCAGTATTTGAGAATCTCATGCGTAATCTCCACGCCGTCGCTGAGCATGAGCACAATGTCCCCCTCCCGGAGCCGGCAGCTTCGGTGCTCCGCGTGCGGTTCCTCCATCACACCGGCGGGCAGGGACTTGCAGAACACCTCGTAGGCCTTGCCGTCCCGCAGGATCAAAGTGGGCGCGGCGCCCATTTTATAGAAGTCCGCCTTGCCGTTGAACAGATTGACGCTCGCAAGATCCAGCGTGGAGAAAGACTGTCCGCCGCAGCCGAGCAGCAGGGTGGTGTTGACCAGGCTGCATGCGTTTTCCGGGCCGAATCCGCTCTCCAGCAGGTGCTGCAGCACTTCCAGCGTAAGCTGGCTTACGCGCCCGGCCTCCGCGCCGCTGCCCATGCCGTCGGAAAGTGCGAGCACCTTTTGGTAGCGGACGGACTTGAATGCGGAGAAGCTGTCGCCGCAGACATTCTCGCCGCTCTTGTTCCGCTGCGCCGCCGTCACCTGCAGCGCGAGGTTTTCACGCTGGCAGAAGCGGTAGGAGTAGACGCCGTCGCGGTATTCGCTCGATTTGCAGGCCAGCTCATAACCGCACAGCTCGCTGAGCCCCGCCAGCACTTTTTTGTCGCTCACGCTCTGCGGCAGAACCGCGTCGGCTTCCAGATACAGCGCGTCGTACCTGTCGTAGTAGGCCATCGCCTCGCAGCTCGACGCGCCCAGATTGAGGAAGAACTGCCGGACCCTGCGCCCCAGGTTTTCGTCGAAGCGGGAGAGCTTGGTGATCTCATCGCAGATTCCCGTCACATACGAGCCGAACGCCTCGTACTGCGCCGCCATAATCCTGCGGTTCTCTGCGACGGTTTCCTCTTTGTGCGATGCAAGGGCAAGGGCGTTGGCGGCGAGGTTGAATTCGTTGAGAATCTCCTCGCGGTGGATACAGCGCGCGGTAAAGTACTCGGGCAGATCCGCGGTCTGTATGCCGCCTTTGTCCTCAATGCACTTGGCCGCGCTGTTGAAGATGCCGGCCGTGTCGTTGTAGGCCGCGGACCAGCAGTAGGAGGAGAGGCGGCAGTTGCGGCAGACCGTCTCGGCGACGTTCGCCACCTGCGTCTGTACGTCCGCCGTCTGCACGGACGCGGTTTTGCCGCCGAGCGCGGACGATACGCTCCCGAGCGAATCGGAAGCCGTCCGCAGCCTGCCGAGCACCAGCTCCTTGAACCGGGCCGATTCAAACGACCGGCTGCGCGGCAGGGAGATCAGCAGGAAAGACGCCGCCTTCTCGATCCAGCGCGCGGGCAGTATGCAGAACAGGCTCCCCGCGATCATGACCTCCGAGAGGCTGATGAGCGTGATAATGGAGTTGTTGAGGTAGAGGGTGATCACGGCGTTGGCGAGCATAAAGGCGATGGCCGCCCGCACGCGCCTGGACCCGGAGAACAGCCCCGCGATCAGCCCGGAAAAAGCGTAGATC
>CAJLRT010000072.1 GCA_905209135.1 uncultured Eubacteriales bacterium | reverse complement strand
GAGATCACTGTGTGACTGGAGTTCAGACGTGTGCTCTTCCGATCTCAGCAGATGCGCCTGCTTCAGACCAGCGCCGCGGTCAACCCCGGCAACTCCGGCGGCGGGCTGTTTGACGAAAACGGCTACCTCATCGGCATTGTCAACGCGAAATCCGCCGGCTCCGAGATCGAGGGCCTGGGCTTTGCAATTCCCTCAAACGATGTGAAAACCATCACCGACGAGATTATCTCCGGCGGCACTTCCCAGTCCTCCGGCCAGCAGTCGACGCAAAACGGCGTCAAGCTCGGCGTAACGCTCATCAATATCAACGACGAGCAGACTGCCGCCATGTACCGCGTGTCGGAGTACGGCGTATACGTCATCCAGGTCCAGAGCGGCTCCAACGCTTCCAATGCCGGCATCCAGGCGGGCGACCGGATCGTCAGCGTAAACGGCGAGACCATCGACCATGCGGACGACGTATCGGACGCGCTGCAGAAACTTTCGGTCGGCGACACAATGCGCATGACCGTCAGCCGCGGCGGTACCGAGATTACAACCGATATCCTGCTCGCAGGCTGATCCAGCCGCCGAAAAACACCCGCTTCTTTCCCTTTTTATAGCGATATGCCTGCCGCGCAGTCCCTGGCAGGCATATCGCATATCCCTTGATTTTCAGCGGCGGATCGAATATACTGATACAAACGGAAAGGTGGGGTTGCCATGTACCATCTGCTTGTGGTGGACGACGAGGAAAATATTCGCAAGCTGATACGCAAGTACGCCGAATTTGAAGGCCACCGCGTAACGGAAGCGGCCGACGGCATGGAGGCGGTGCGCCTGTGCCGTGAAAACAAGTATGATATCATTATACTGGATATTATGATGCCGGAGCTGGACGGATTCTCCGCCTGCCGGGAAATACGCAAAACATGCGATACGCCCGTGATTATGCTCTCGGCGCGGGGCGAGGAATACGACCGCATCCACGGCTTTGAACTGGGCGTGGACGACTATGTGGTCAAGCCTTTCTCGCCGCGCGAGCTGATGATGCGCGTGAACGCCGTTGTCAGCCGCACGCACGCCGTGCCCAGGCAGGATCGGGACGTGTTTGAACGCGAGGGCCTGAAAATCGACTTTACAGGCAGAATCGTGTACATAGACGGTGAGAGGATTTCGCTCTCCCCCAAAGAGTACGAACTGCTTTTTTACCTCGTGCGCAACCGCAACATCGCGCTTTCCCGCGAAAAGCTGATTACGGAAGTGTGGGGCTACGATTTCTACGGCGACGACCGCACCCTCGACACGCACATCAAGCTGCTGCGCAAAAGCCTTGGCCCGTACAGTAAATTTATCGTAACGCTCAGGGGAATGGGGTACCGATTTGAAGGGTAAACGCAAGCTCAGCGTAAAATGGAAAGTATTCGCCTATTTCGCGGGCTTTACCGCGATTATGCTCGTTCTGCTCTGGGTTTTCCAGATCGGTTTTCTGGAGGACGTGTACCGGGCGACGAAAATACACAGCATTAAAAAAAGCGCAAGGGAAATTGCGCGGAACATAGACAGCGATACCCTGGAGCAGCAGGTTCTGGACATGGGCCAGGCGGGCGAAATGTGCGTTGACATCTACAACGACAGGTACACCTCGCCCGTACTGCGCAGCCACACCGAGCCCGGCTGCCTGCTGCACAACCTGCCGCTCAGCTATATTTCGGGCCTCTACCGGCTCGCGGCTGAAAACGGCGGCTCCTACTATGTAACGCTGAACCTCAACGACTTTCTGAGCGCGCAGGGCTACGTCAACGCCCCCCGCACATACGACAGCCTCATTTACGTGCTGGTGACGCAGAACGCAGCGGGCGATAACATGGTCATTTTTCTCAACGCCTTTGTCACGCCGGTGGCCGCGACCATCCAGACGCTCACAACCGTGCTGTCCATCATCACCGTCGTGCTCATTTTCGTGGCGGCCGCGCTCGCGTTCGTCCTCTCCCGCGTCATCGCAAAGCCCATCGCAAGGCTAAACGACAGCGCCAAGGCTCTGGCGACCGGCAACTACGACGCCGACTTCAGCGGCGGCGGCTACCGAGAGATCGCCGAGCTGTCCGAAACGCTGCGCTACGCGGCGCAGGAGCTGTCCAAGGTGGACGAGTACCGGCGCGACCTGATCGCGAACGTGTCGCACGACCTGCGCACGCCCCTCACCCTCATCGCGGGCTATGCCGAGGTAATGCAGGACATTCCGTCTGAAAACACGCCGGAAAACCTCCAGATCATCGTAAATGAATCCAAACGGCTGACCGACCTTGTCAACGATGTGCTGGACATCTCCAATTACCAGGCGGGGAATATGGAACTGAACCTGTCCCGTTTCAACCTCACCGACGCGGTGCGCGAAATTCTGGGCCGGTACAAGAAATTCACCGAGCAGGACGGTTACACCATCTCCCTGCTCGCGGACGGCGACTATGACGTATGCGCCGATCAGATCAAAATTACGCAGGTGCTGTACAACCTGCTTAACAACGCCATCGCCTATACGGGCGAGGACAAAAAAATCACCATCCGCGTCCGGCGTTCCGGCAGCGCCGTCCGCGTCGACGTGATCGACACCGGCGAGGGCATTCCGCCCGAAAAGCTCGGCATGATCTGGGACCGCTACTACAAGCTTGACAAAGCGCACAAGCGCGCAAAAATCGGGACGGGCCTCGGCCTTTCCATCGTAAAGGAGATCATCGAACAGCACGGGGCGTGGTACGGAGTCGACAGCCAGGTGGGCGTGGGAAGCCAGTTCTGGTTTGCTCTGCCGCTGGCGGCGGAAGAAGAGCTATAGGAACAGCCGGACGGTGATGACCGCGCCGAAGATCGCGCACAGGTCGGCAAAGACGGCGGCGGGCAGCGCCCGCCCCGTCTTTTTGATGCCCACGCTGCCCATGTATACAGTCAGCGTGTAGAACGTCGTCTCAGTGGACGCGGCCAGCACGCTCGCCATTCTGCCTATTTCGGAATCCGGCCCGTACTGGATGAGATAGTCGTTGAGCAGTGCGATCGAGCCGGAGCCGGAGAGCGGGCGCATGACGGCAAGCGTCATCAGCTCTTCCGGGATGGCCAAAAGCCCTGCGACAGGACGCATGCCCGCATTGAGCAAATCCATTCCGCCCGAAGCGCGGAACATGGCGATGGCCGTAAGCAGCGCGATGAGAACGGGCGCGATTTTGAGAACAACTTTAAAACCGTCGCCCACCCCGGCGACAAATTCCTCGAAAATATTTACCTTTTTAATCAGCGCCACGACAAAAACCGCCGCCATCAGGACGGGGATGGTATAGTTGAATATGCCCATGCTACGACCGCCCTCCCGTCAGCAGGTTCGCCATCAGTATACCGGAAACGGCGGCGAACAGAGACGTGACCCAGATACAGGGCAGAATGTCCATGGGCTGCGCCGCGCCCGCCGCGGCGCGGAAGGCCGCGATATTCGTCGGGATTAGCTGGATGGACGCCGTATTCAGAACGGTAAAGATGACCATATCCTTTGTCGCAATCCCCCGCTTCCCGTTCAGTGTGTCCAGCCGCCGCATCGCCTCGATGCCGGACGGCGTAGCCGCGTTTCCCAGCCCCAGGAAATTGGCCACCATATTTGTCGTGATATGCTTGCGGGCCTGCTGGTCCTTGGTGCGGAACAGCAGGCGGGTCAGCGGCGAAAACAGCTTTGCCAGCGCGTCGAGCATCCCCGCTTTTTCCGCCACACGCATCACGCCAGACCACATCGCAATGATCCCGCCGATCTTCAGGCACAGCTCAATCGCCTGCACGCCTCCGGCCAGCGCCGCATCGGTGACGGACAGTCCATTCCCGGTCGCAACGGCTACCGCCGCCGCCAAAATAATCAATAAAGCAACGATATACGACAGCATCCTGCATAAAACTCCTCATATATACATATTTTACAAATAATGTATTGACAATATTTTCTAATCATGCTATCATTAGTATACAATAAATTCAAAAAGGGGATTCAGGTCATGAAGGCTACGGGTATTGTCCGTCAGGTTGATGAATTGGGCCGCATAGTGCTTCCAATCGAAATCCGGAAAAAGATGGGCATCAATCAGAAAGATCCATTGGAAATATATGTAGATGACGACAGTATCATACTCAAAAAATACCAGTCGGGCTGCATTTTCTGCGATAATGCGCGCGCGGATGATATCGTCGTTTTCCACGGAAAACGCGTTTGCAAAAACTGCATACACGAATTGCAGCGCTGAAATAAAATGAAGGAGCAGGGCTGCCGCCCGCTCCTTTAGTGGCTATATGATCTTTCGTAGACGTTCAACGGGAAGCATTGTACAATGCTTCCCGTTTTTTTTACTCTGCAAGCTGCACGGCTTTCTGCAAAACCGCGTTCGCGACGCTGCCCGCGACGCCGCGGCCCGCGCCGGCGTTTTCCGCAATCACGACAAAGGCGTACGGGTGCGCGCTGTCGTCGAGGAATCCAGCGAACACCGAGTGCGGCTCGCTCCCGCTGCTCAGCTCGGCCGTACCCGACTTGGCGCAGATTTTCAGGCCGGGAAAGTTCTCCTGGCCGTAATAGGATTCCACATTGTTGCGCATCATCCGTTTCAGCTTACGCGCTGTGGCCGACGGCATCATCCGCGTCTGGTTTTTGGGGTCGCCGAGCGGGAAGGACAGGCCGATGGCGTTGGTCGTTTTCTCTACTAGCGACGGGTAGACCGCCACGCCGTCGTTGGCCACCGCGCCCATATACACCATAAACCCGCACGGATTGACAAGGTCGGTATACTGGCCGATTCCCGCCCAGGCGAGCTCGGAATCCGTCGTATCCGAAACATCGAAACTCCCCCGCGCCGTCGTCATACGGCTGAAAGAGAACGAATCGGTCACGCCCGCCTTTTCGGCATAGCTTGTCAGCGTATCCTCTCCCAGCTCGACGGCAATTTCAGCGAAGGCGACGTTGCAGGAATAGGCCAGCGCCTCGTCGAACCCGATTTCGCCGTGCACGCCGCTGCAGCGGATCTCCCCGCCCGGCAGCTCGATGCTGCCCTCGCAGGTGAACCGCCGGCTGTAAATGTCCGGAATTTCTTCGATCGCCGCTTGCGCCGTGACAAGCTTAAAAATAGAACCGGGCGTATATGTGCTCGATATAAAGCGGTTGATATACACGCCGTCCCACGCGTCGCCGGGCGCTTCCGGCAGCTCGGGCGGATCCGCAATGTCAAAGGTCGGCGCACTGACCATGCACAGCAGTTCCCCCGTCTTGTAATTGTAGACCCCGACCGTGCCCTTATAGCCGCCCAGCGCCTCCAGCGCCGCCGCGCACAGTTCCGCATCGAGGCTGAGCGACAGGGTCGTGCCCTCTCCCGCAAAGCTGTATACGCCGTTGAGCAGGTCGTAGCCGACGAGTTTGTCCGCGTAGTTCTTATAGACGCCGGTCGCAACATTTCCGCCTGTATCGCCCACTGCGTGCATGGTGGCGCGCCGGACCGCGCTGCTCTCGTTGAACTGATGCGAGCCGTTTTCCGTCTCGATCAGCAGCGCGCCGCGGCGGTCGACGATCCGGCCGGTGTTGAGGTCGCCGCCGGAATAGATGTGGGCGTTCGCATAGAACCGGACCCAGGTCGGCCCGTCCGTCATATATTCATACAGGAAAAACAGGATACCGGCCAGCAGCGCCGCCGAAAACACCACGACAAGCAGCGCCCGCTTAAACACTTTATTCATGCGCCGCCGGCCCCCTTCCCTTTCAGCCGCTTTTCAAGCTTGATGGCGAAACTCGCGTTCTGGCGCGTATCCGCCGCTTTTACAAATGCGAGCAGGCCCCAGCTTGAAATCATGCTGGATCCGCCGTTGGAGACGAACGGGAACGTCACGCCGGTCAGCGGCAGGATATCCACCGAACCGAACACGTTGAGCATGGTCTGCACCGTGAGCATACACATGGCGGCGCAGGCCGAAATGACGAAAAAGGACGGCCGCCCCTGCCCTGCGGATTTGACGCAGAATACCGCGAGCACGATGATGGCGACAACGGCGCACAGCGCGACGAGCAGACCCCACTCCTCGCACAGGAACCCGAACACAAGATCGGTGTCCGCCGCGGCCACATGCTTGAGCCAGCCGTTGCCCAGCCCCACGCCGAGCAGGCCGCCGCTTGCCGCGTACGTCAGG
>CAJLRT010000071.1 GCA_905209135.1 uncultured Eubacteriales bacterium | reverse complement strand
CTCGGCGTGATGGACAGCACGGCGGCCTCTCTGTGCATGGACAATAAAATCCCCATTCTTGTCTTTGCCATCAGCGATCCTGACAACATTGTAAAAGCAATAAAGGGCGAAAAAATTGGTACAATAGTAGAGGAGGAAAAGATATGAAAGACACATATCCGGAACTGACTGAGAAAATGGATAAGACCCTGAGCGTTTTGGAGCATAACTATTCCGTCGTGCGCGCCGGCCGCGCAAACCCCGGCCTGCTCGACAAGGTGCGGGTGGACTACTACGGGACGGAGACGCCCATCAACCAGATGGCGGCCATCTCGGTGACCGAGGCGCGCGTGCTGCAGATTCAGCCCTGGGACGTATCGACCCTGCGCGAAATTGAAAAGGCGATCAACCAGGCGGACCTCGGCATCAACCCCACGAACGACGGCAAGGTCATCCGTCTGGTGTTCCCCCCGCTGACAGAGGAGCGCCGCAAGGAACTCATCAAGCAGGTCGGCACCATGGCGGAGCAGGCGAAAGTCTCCATCCGTTCGATCCGCCGGGACGCGATTGAAAAGTACAAGGCCCAGAAAAAGAAGGGCGAGATCACCGAGGACGACCTGAAAGACATGGAAAAAGACGTGCAGGAGCTGACGGAAAAGTACGTGAAGAAGATCGACGATATCGCGGCGAAAAAAGAAAAAGAGCTTAGTGAAGTGTAAATACTTTATAGCTGCACGAGAACGGCCCCGCAGGCGTTTTTTGCGTCTGCGGGGTGAATCGGTTGCAGCATAATTCTATCGAAACGGCGGGGTTGTATGGGGTTATTCAGAAAAAAACACAAGGCTGAAGCGTCGGCAAAGGCGCCGCGGCATATCGGCATTATCATGGACGGCAACGGCCGGTGGGCGACCAGGCGCGGCCTGCCGCGTTTCATGGGGCACGCCCAGGGCGGCAAGACGTTCCGCACGATTGTGCGCCACTGCAATGCGCGCGGCGTCGAATATGTTACGTTTTATGCCTTTTCCACGGAGAACTGGAACCGGCCGAAAGAGGAAGTGGACTCCCTCATGCGGCAGTTCGAAGAGTACCTCGACGAAATCCTCGTCGATTTTGAAAAGTATAATATGAAATTAAAGTTCATCGGTGATATTTCGGCTTTGTCCGAGAATATTGTTAAGAAGATGGCAAAGGCGGAACTGCTGACGGAACACATGACGGGAATCACCGTCAACCTCGCGATCAATTACGGCGGCCGCCAGGAGATTGTCCGCGCAGCGGGCGATTTCGCCATGGACTGCCTGCTGAAAGGGCGGGTCCCGGAAACCTTTGACGAGCAGGCGTTTTCCCAGTACCTGTATACCGCCGGCCAGCCGGACCCCGACCTGATTATACGGCCGAGCGGCGAGCAGCGCCTGTCCAATTTCCTGCTCTGGCAGAGCGCGTATGCGGAGTTCTGGTACTCCGACGTGCTGTGGCCGGATTTCAAGCCGGCGGATCTCGACCGGGCGATCGCGGACTATAACCGCCGCAGCCGGCGGTTTGGGGGAGTGTGAGCATGTTTCTGAAACGATTTGTCACAGGCGTTGCGCTCGTGCTGGCAGCCGCCGTGGTGCTGATTTTTTCCGCGGTGCCCTATGTTGTCGCCACCGTGGCCGCCGCTTTGGGGGCCATGGCGGTCTATGAGCTGTACCGGGCCGCGGGCCTGCTGCGCTACCGGGCGCTGCGGACGCTGTCCGTACTCATCGCCATCGCTTTTCCGTATCTGGAGTTTCCCCGCTTCTATTACGCCGAGGCGGGGCTGTTCCTGTTCACCTCCGTCCTGTTTCTGTCGCTGATGCGCGTTTATGAGAAAAAGCGGCTGGACCGGCTGTGGTTCGTTTTTTTCATTGCGCTGCTGATCCCGGCCCTGCTGTCCGCGCTCAGTTATCTGAGCATGCTGGAAAACGGGGTGTACTATCTGCTTGTCATCGTGCTCGCCAGCTTCGGCACGGATACCGTCGCCTATCTGGCGGGCTCCCTGTTCGGCCGGCACAAGCTCGCGCCCCATCTCAGCCCGAAAAAGTCGGTGGAGGGGTTTGTGTGCGGCGTGCTCGCGTCCGCGCTTCTGTGCTGGGGCTTCGGCGGCCTGCTCGGCGCCGTGTACGGCCTGCCGGTCCGCTATCCAGAGATCGCCCTGCTCGGGCTGCTTGCGGGCATTGTCGCGCAGTTCGGCGACCTCTGCATGTCCCTGCTCAAGCGCAACTACGGTATTAAGGACTACGGCACGCTGCTGCCGGGGCACGGCGGCGTGCTCGACCGGTTCGACAGCATGCTCTTTGTCGCGCCGTTCGTATACGTCTATGTGAGTTTTATCGGGATCTTATAAAATAATTACAGGCAAACAGGGGGAAGCTATGAAGAGAGTCTCCATCCTCGGAGCGACCGGCTCGGTCGGCATGCAGGCGCTGGACGTGTGCGCGCAGTGCGGTTACGCGCCCTATGCGCTGACGGCCGGCCGCAACGCCCGCGCGCTGGCGGACGCAGTGCGCCGCTTCGGGGCCGAATACGCCGCCGTGGCGGATGAACGGAGTGCAAAAGAGCTGCGTCTGCTTGTGGCGGATCTTCCGGTCAGGGTATTGGCCGGCCCGCAGGGCGTGATCGAGGCGGCGGGCCTGGACGGCGCGGACGTGGTGCTCAACGCCATTGTCGGCATTGCCGGCCTGCGTCCCACCCTGGCTGCGATCGCCGCCGGGAAAAACGTTGCGCTCGCCAACAAGGAGACGCTGGTCGCCGCCGGGGATATTGTCATGCGCGCGGCGGACGAGAAGGGCGTGCGCCTTTTGCCGGTGGACAGCGAGCACAGCGCCGTCTGGCAGTGCATGCAGGGCGGGGAGGCGTTTGTGCGGCAGATCCTGCTCACGGCGTCGGGCGGCCCTTTTTTCGGCTATGACCGGCAGGCGCTGCGCGCGGTTGAGCTGCGCGAGGCGCTCCGCCATCCGAATTGGAGCATGGGCCCGAAAATTACGGTGGACAGCGCCTCCATGATGAACAAGGGGCTGGAACTGATTGAGGCGGTGCACCTGTTCCGCGTCCGGCCCGAGGCAATATCCATTCTGGTGCACAGGCAGAGCATTGTCCACTCCCTGGTGGAGTTTACCGACGGTTCGGTTCTCGCGCAGCTCGGCGTGCCCGATATGCGCATGCCGGTCCAGTACGCGCTCTCCTGGCCCGAGCGCACGCCCGGCCCGGCCGCGCGCCTCGACCTGGCCCAGGTGGCCGCGCTGACCTTTGACCGGCCCGACGAAGAGGTGTTTACCACCATCCCGCTGTGCCGGCGCGCGATCGCCGCGGGCGGGAACATGCCCGCCATGCTCAACGGCGCCAATGAACAGGCCGTGCAGGCCGTGCTCGCGGGCGAAATCCGGTTTTATGAGCTGTTTTCACTGCTGGAGCGCGTCTATGAACGGTTTCACTTTATAGAGAACCCTGCGCTCGGCAGCATTCTGGAATCCGACAGGGCCGCGCGTGAGCTGGTTCTGGAACAGATACATAGGAGGGATTGATATCAGCACGTTTATCAGCATTGTCATCGCGGTTTTCATGTTCGGCATCCTCATTCTGGTGCACGAGCTCGGCCACTTCCTCGCCGCCCGGAAAGCGGGCGTGGACGTGCAGGAGTTCGCCATCGGCATGGGGCCCACTATTTGGAAAAAACAGGGGAAATACACGCTGTACTCCATCAAGCTCTTTCCCATCGGCGGCTTTGTCCGGCTGGAGGGGGAGGACGAGGCGAGCGACAGCGCGCGCGCCTTTAACAACAAGCCGAAGCTGTCGCGCATCGGCATACTTGTCGCCGGCGCCCTGATGAATATACTGTTCGGCCTGCTGCTAATTATCATTATGTACAGCACGAGCGGCGCCGACGGTTTTGTCACGCGGACCATCCGCGAGGTATCGCTGCCGGAGCAGACGGCTTTCCAGGCCGGCGATACGATCGTCAAGCTCGACGGGTACGGGACGCTGAACTATACCGATATCAACTTTGCCATCTCCAATATCGAATCTGAAACGACGACCGCCACCGTCCTGCGGGACGGGGAGCGGGTTCGGCTGGACGACGTTCCCTTTATCAAAACGGAAAGCGGCTACAAGCTCGGCGTCAATATGGAGGTCGAGCCGGTCAATGTGTGGACAGTTCTCAAAAACAGCCTGACGCAGTGCCTGTCCATGGTGCGCCTGGTCTGGGTGTCCCTCGTCTATCTCGTAACCGGAAAAGTCGGGATCAGCCAGCTGACCGGCCCGGTCGGCATTACCGCCATGATCGAGGAGACGGTGCAGTTCGGCATCACACCCGTCCTGAACATCGTGTCGCTCATCGCCGTCAACCTGGGCGTCGTCAACCTGCTGCCCCTGCCTGCGCTCGATGGCGGCCGGATCTTCTTCATCCTGGTAGAGGCGGTGATCCGCAGGCCGATCCCGCCGCAGAAAGAGGGCCTTGTGCACATGATCGGGTTTATTCTGCTCATGGCGCTTACCGTGTTCGTCTTTGTAAACGATATCATACGGGTGGTGAGCTGAATGACGCGCGCAGTCAGGGTCGGCGCCCGCCAAATCGGCGGCGGCCGGCCGGTCACCGTTCAGAGTATGCTCAACACGCCGTCGGCCGATGCCGGGGCCTGCGTCGCGCAGGCGAGGACCCTGGAGGCCGCCGGCTGCGAAATTCTGCGCATCGCCGTGCCCGACGCGGCGTCGGTGCGCACCATCCCGGCCCTCAAGGCCGCCGTCGGCATGCCCATTGTGGCCGACATCCACTTCGACTACCGGCTCGCGCTGGAGAGCGTGGCGGCCGGGGCGGACAAGATCCGGATCAACCCGGGCAATATCGGCGGCGAGGCGCATGTGCGCGCCGTTGCGGAGGCCTGCGCAAAAGCGGGCGTGCCCATCCGGGTCGGCGTGAACTCCGGCTCGGTGGACAAGGCGATTCTGGCGCGCCACGGCCGCCCCTGCGCCGAGGCGCTGGCCGAGAGCGCGGTCTACAGCGCTTCTCTGCTGGAAAAGTACGGGTTTACGGACATTGTGCTCTCCGTCAAGGCCTCGGATGTGACGGAGATGATCCGCGCCAACCGCATCCTGCACAATATGAGCGGCTATCCGCTGCATCTCGGCGTAACCGAGGCCGGCACGGCGGAAAGCGGCCTGATTAAATCCAGCATCGGCATCGGCAGCCTGCTGTGCGACGGCATCGGCGATACGATCCGCGTCTCGCTTACGGCCGACCCGGTGCAGGAGGTGTACGCCGCCAAAAAGATCCTGCGCTTTTGCGGCCTGCGCCGCGAGGGGGTGGAGATCGTCTCCTGCCCCACCTGCGGCAGGACCAAGGTGGACTTAATCGCGCTCGCACAGCGGGTGGAGCGGGCCGTGGCCTCCGTGCAGGCGCCGATTACAGTTGCGATCATGGGCTGCGCGGTCAACGGGCCGGGCGAAGCGCGCGAGGCGGACATCGGCCTTGCGGGCGGCGACGGAGAGCTGCTTCTGTTCAAGCGGGGCCGGCCCGTGAAAAAGGTCCCGGAGTCGGATGCGGTGGATATCCTGCTGCGGGAAATAGAGAGCCTGGCGGCAGGCGCGGCGAACGAATAAGAAAAATGACCGACGCCATCAGGGCTTCGGTCATCTGCATTTGTGGGCGAGGAGTAAAATATGGACAATAGCCTTCAGCGTCATTTTTTTGAAGAATTTACAAAATACCCGCGCGACGGCGCGCTGCACGAGCTGCTTGAAAATACGCTTGTCGTACAGGTGCTCAACAACCGGGCCGAGCGCAGGATGAAGGTTTCGCTGCTGTTTGAAACCTATCCGGACAAGTCCGTCCGGCAGCAGCTGCAGCAGGCGATTCAGGAGGCCTACAGCCTGCAGGAAGTACGCGTTACGGCCTGCTGCCGGACGGATGAGATCGGTCCCTACCTGGGCGAACTGATGGAGGAAGTGCAGGCGGAGATTCCAGTGCTCAGCGGCTACTGCGAGGGCTCGGCGGCATACGACGGCGGCGTGCTCAAAGTCCGCACCGTGTTTTCCGGCGGCGCGATCCTGCAGGGCATGCAGTGCGACAAACGGATCGCATCCTACATAAAAATGAAGTTCGGCGCAGAGGTCCCCGTTGTGTTTGAGGATATGGAGGAACAGGCGGTAGACTATGCGGAATACGAACGGCGCATGCGTGAAAAGCTCATGCAGGAGCGGCCCGCGCCGGCTTCCGCTCCTGCCGCCCGCAGACGGCGCGCGGAGCCGCAGAAGCCCGTGGC
>CAJLRT010000070.1 GCA_905209135.1 uncultured Eubacteriales bacterium | reverse complement strand
ACCAGAGCGCTTTCGGCCTGCGGAAGAGCGAGGAGGAGATCCTTGCCGGCGTAAACGGCATGCTCGCGCGCTTCTACCGGGAGCAGGCCGCGCTCAAGCCGGGCGCGGCCGGGCTGCTGGAGTCGCTTGCCCGCCGCGGCGTGCGCATGTGTATCGCCACTGCGACCGACAGGCCGCTTGTGGAAACGGCGCTGGAACGAGTCGGTATCCGCAGCCGTTTCGAGTGCATTTTCACCTGTTCCGAATCCGGCGGCAAGGACGCGCCGCACATCTATGAAGCGGCCCTGCGCCGCCTCGGCACGCCGCGCGAACAGACCTGGGTGTTTGAGGACGCGCTCTACGCCGTCCGGACCGCGCGCGCCGCAGGCTTTCCGGTCGTCGGCGTGTTCGACAGGCACGAGCGGGACACGGCGCAGGTGGCGCGCCTGAGCAATCTCTATGTGAAAAATCTTGCAGAGCTGGAGGCGTATTTCCATTGAATAAAGTGCTGACCATCGCCGGCTCCGACCCCAGCGGGGGCGCGGGCGTCCAGGCCGACATCAAGACCATTGCGGCCCACGGCATGTACGCCATGAGCGCGCTGACGGCGCTGACGGCGCAGAACACCACCGGCGTCTATGAAACGTTCGATCTGCCGCCCGAATTTGTGGGCCGCCAGCTTGACTGCGTGTTTTCAGACATCCGGCCCGACGCCGTGAAAATCGGCATGGTATCCAACGCGGACATCATTGCCGCCGTAGCGGGCAGGCTGCGCCTGTACCGGGCGGAAAATATCGTGCTCGACCCGGTCATGGTCTCTACAAGCGGCGCCCGGCTGCTCTCTGAGGACGCGCAGTACGCCCTTGTGGAGCGGCTTTTGCCGCTGAGCCGGGTCGTCACGCCCAATATCCCGGAGGCGGAGGCCCTGAGCGGCCGGCCGGTCCGCGACCGGGACGGCATGCGCCGCGCCGCGCAGGAGCTTTACGCGCGCCACGGCGTGGCCGTGCTGATCAAGGGCGGCCATCTGCCGGACTGTGCGGACGACCTGCTGTATGATAACGGTGAAGAATCCTGGATATGCGCCGGGCGGGTGGACAATCCCAACACGCACGGCACAGGCTGCACGCTCTCCTCGGCCATAGCCTGCGGCCTTGCCGCGGGCATGGACCTGTACGGCAGCGTCCGCAGCGCGAAGGATTACCTTTCCGGCGCCCTGCGCGCCGGACTGGACCTGGGCCGCGGTTCGGGCCCGCTCAACCATATGTACAGAATCGGAACCGGAAACGCCTGACAGAGCGGCGGAGAGGAAAAAGCGCGGCAAAAGCCGCGCCGAAGAAAAGAGCCGCCCCGCGGAAACAGCAGTCCGCGGGGCGGCTCTTTTTTGTGTGAAAAAATCCTATTTCGCCGTCGGCTTTTTCCGGATCAGGCCCAGCGCGCCGAGCGCCAGTCCCGCGGCGGTAAACAGGATCCTGCCGAGCAGGAACGCGGACGTCACGGCAAAGGCCGGCTCGCCCGCCGCGCCCGCGTCCAGGCCGATGGGGTACTGGGTAAAATACGTGGTCCCGTACAGGTCCAGCACCTGCGGCATGGGCAGCATGAAGACGAGGCATGCGGCCATGGCGGCGTAGACGAGCCCGCCGCGGATCCTGCCCGCGCACAGTCCCAGCCCCGCGAAGAATACGGCTGCGGGGACGATAACGAGCAGAAACGGGTAAATGAAATCATAAAACCGGTAAAACCCGAAGATACTGCCCATATACGCCATGCCCATGCCGGCGCAGACCAGGCACAGAATCAGGCAGGCCGAGACGCAGGCGGCGCACTTGGTAAGGGTGTACGCGACGGTGTTGACCGGCGTCGCCAGCGTGACAATCTGCGTCATGCGCTCTTTTTTGGAGAACATGCCCGCCATAAAAAACAGCATGGCGGCCATGAGCAGCATGGCGACCGACCCGATGTACGCGCCGAAGCTCCACTGGGAAAAGGGCGCCGTATAGGCCACGCCGAGCACAATGGTGTTGTTCAGCACAACATAGCTGTAAGCGCAGGTAATCAGCAGCATGGCGGCAAAGAGCTTGTTGCAGAGCACCCGCTTCATCTCATATAGGTAGATGGTACGCATTTCGTCTCCCCCTCTCACCTGTATGCGGCCATGTCGTCGAGCGTCAGGCCGCAGTATGCGAGAAACTCTGTGGACTTCACCTGTTCGCGCACCGCCGTATAGGCTTTGTCCTGGTAGAAGTCCCGGAGTATCCTGGTAAAGGCCTCCTCGCCGCCGACGCGCTGTTCAATGTCGAGCAGCATGAGCGCCATGCGGCTGGACAGGTCGGAGTACTGCAACTGGCCGCTGACAATGCTCCGGGCGCTCTCCGGCAGTTTTTCGAGGTATTCGGGATGCCTGCGGTAGAAGTTGCGCTGGGACAGCTCCACGTCCCGCTCCCACACATCCACGTAGTTCTCCTGGGCATACGCCTCGCCGTAGGTGTCCTTCGCCATCCGGTATATTGTGTAGTTGACAAACCCGTCGTAGGACCATGGAATCTCGGACCGGTAGTCGAGGAATACGCCGCCGCTCCACCAGTTGTAGGCGATCTTGCGGGCAAATATCTCCTGCGGGCTCGCACCGAGCAGCGGGTTGTTGTAGAGGTAGTCCTCCGTCAGCTCCTCCTCGCTCAGGTTGATAACGCCGAGCGCCCAGTTGCCCCACATAAATGAGTTTCGCTGTATAATCTTCAGGTCTCGCCCTTTGAGCGTAACGTCTTCGCCGTACAGCGCGGTACAGTAGCGGTGCGCGTCGGAGATGATCTTTTCAATCCCGATGCGGTCCATCATCTCGTCGTTTTTCGCGCCGTAGTAGATTTCCACCTGTTTTCCGTTGCCGATGTCGGCGCGGCGCGTTTTAAAATCGGTGAAGATAATGCCGCGGTTGCGCATTTCGGATATGGACCAGGTAGTGGTATCTCCGTTTTCCGCAGGCGATACTATCAGACCGGTATCGGTCGCGTCGTCAACGATAATCTGCATATAGCTCGGCACAGTCACCGTCCCGCGCATGCCGAGCGCGGGGATGTCGGTATATGGCGCGATGGCCTGCTGGCTGAGGCTCACATAACCCTCCGTAATGATGTCGCTCGAGTACACGATGAGCGGATGCGGCAGAGAATCGGCCGAGTCGAGATTGTACATCTGCGGGTAGCCCTCGTATGCAATGGCGAGCTCCATGTCCGCCCGCGCGGGCAGCTCATAGGAAATAATGCGCATGTTGCTGATAATCTGGTCGGGGTCGGAGAAGGGGATTTCCTCGCCGTCCACAGTCAGCGACGTGACCCTGTAGCCGGGGTTCAGGCCGATCAGGTATTCCTTCGGCTCGGTTTCCCGGTTGCTGATCCTGCCCTGCATCCGCCCGGACAGCGTCCCGCTTTTCAGGTTGCAGACCACGTCGCAGGTCAGGTCCTCCATCATAATGCTGTTGAACGTCTGCGGCAGTCCGGCCTGGCTGGAATCGCTCTTGTCCAGAAAGGGCTGGTGCGCGAAGAGCAGGCAGCCGGCCGCAATCAGAACGGCGGCCAGAGCGGGCTGGTACACGCGCTTTGCGTTGTCGCAGAAAGAGGCGGCGAATCCCTTCTGGTAGCGGCGCGTAAACAGCAGCGAAAACAGGTATGCGCCGGCGAATACGGCCAGCCAGACGAGGCGGTTGTATATGGCCGTGCGCATCAGGTGAAAGCCGTTAAAGGTGTCGGACATAAACTCCACGGCGGGCCAGGTCCAGTCGATGAGGAAATTGTACGGCGTCCAGGGATTGACCTTGGTGAAGTAAAACGCCAGAATAAACAGTGCAATGCTCAGCTCCGCCCGGTAGAAAATCTGGAAACAGGCGGCGATCAAGAGCAGCCCGAACAGCAGCGTCGGCCAGAATATGATGAAGTAGAACTGGCAGTATACGGAAAAGTCGAACATCACTTTCATCTGCGCCGCGGCGAAGGGCAGGTTTACAAGAAAGGCCAGCGCAGCAGCCAGCGCCGAAACGACGGCGAGGGCGAGCACCTTCGCGCTTCCGAGCACGAGCGGCGACACGACCGAGTCGGTGATCGAGCCGATATTGCGCCGCTGCACCCGGCTGATCTCATAGAGGGAAAACAGCACGAACAGGAACATGCTGTACATCGCGCCGCTCATGGCGGGCTGGCTCACATACCGGGAGGTGAGCGTCGTCGCCGACGCGCTGCCCGACAGCCCGGTCAGCAGCGTCAGCAGGGGGGACAGCGCGACGGCCGCAACCACCGCCCAGGTCGCCTTGGAGCGCAGCAGCCGTTTTATGTCGATCCAGACATAGGCGAAGTACTTCATGCGCGCCGCCCCTCCCTGTGGATCAGATAGATGTACGCGTCCTCCAGCGTGGGTTCGACCGGCCGCGCAATATCCGGCAGCTCGGTGCCGACAATCCGGCACACCACGCCGTCGGAGGTGCTGATGCGCGAAGTGATCTCATAGTCGCCCGCCGCGCCGGCAATTTCGTGCTCCATCAGGCTGCCCGTGTGTCCCTTCGCCGTCTGCACCACCTGCTCGGGCGTGCCGTCAAACAGGATGTTGCCGAGGTTGATGACGATGATACGGTTGCACACCGCCTGTATATCCTCAATAATATGTGTGGAGAGCAGCACAATTTTGTCCTCTGCGCTGTGGGAGAACAGCGTGCGGAATTTAATGCGCTCCTCCGGGTCGAGGCCGGCGGTCGGCTCGTCGAAAATCATAAACTTGGGCGAGCCGAGCAGCGCCTGCGCGATGCCGACGCGCTGCCGCTGCCCGCCGGAGAGCGCGCCGACGCGGCGGCCGCGCAGCTCAGTGAGGTTTGTCGCCTCCATCACGCGGTCCACTTCATCGTCCATGGCCTTGCCGAGTCCTTTGAGGGTGGCCATGTAGCGCAGAAACTGCCGGATGGTCAGCTCGTCGTACAGGCCGAATATCTGCGGCAGGTATCCGAGGTTGTCCTTGAGCAGCTTTTCCTGCTTTTTCAGCGGTTTCCCGTCGATCAGGATTTCACCGGTAGTGGGCAGCAGCCCGGCGACGAGCAGCTTCATGAGCGTGGTCTTGCCCGCGCCGTTCGGCCCGAGCAGGCCGATCAGGTTCGGCGAAGCGAGGTCTAGGCTCACATCGTCCAGCGCCCGCTTTCCGCCCGGATAGGTAAAGCTGATGTGGTTTGCCTGGATATGCATGTTGCGTTTCCTCCTCAGTTTACAGGTTTGTATTCATGTGTCAGGGAATAAAAAACGGTTTTCTTTGTGCGCTTTCTATCCGTATGGGATTTTTCGGCGCGCGGCGGCGGGAAATCATCCGTAAATCGCGAAATTTTTCAGGAATGCATTGAACGAAGCACACTAATGTGGTATACTAAATTCATATAAATCGCGCCCCGCTGCGGGATGGCCCGTGCGGCGGCGCACAGCGGGGAGTTAGAGTCGGGGCAATGCGTATCACGGAAACAGCCGAGGGAGTCCGCCTGGAACGGAACCCATATCTCGATCTCGGCAAATCCTTTGACTGCGGACAGGCCTTTCGCTTTGAATCGACGGCGGACGGCTATGCCGGCGTTGTCGGCGATCTGGTCCTGCGGATTCGGGAGGAGCCGGACAGCTATCTTTTTTCGGGGCTGGACAAGGCCCGGTTCGACCGCGTCGTGCGCCCGTTTCTCGACCTGGACCGGGATTACGCGGCCGCCGAGCGCACGTTTCTGAGCGACCCGGTCCTCGCGCAGGCGGCGCAGTACGGGAGGGGGATACGCATCCTCCGGCAGGACCCGTTTGAAGCGCTTATTACCTTTATCTTTTCTCAAAACAACAATATACCGCGCATCCGCGGGATGGTACGGCGGCTCTGCGAGGGGTTCGGCGCCCCGCTCGGCGGCGGGCATTACGCCTTTCCTCTGCCGCAGGCGCTCGCCGGACTCAGTGAGGAGGACCTCGCGCCGGTGCGCGCGGGCTTCCGCGCAAAATACGCGGTGGATGCCGCCCGCCGCGTCTGCGACGGCAGCGTGCCGCTCGGCCGGCTCGCCTCTCTGCCCTATGCGCAGGCGCAGGCTTTGCTCATGACAATCCGCGGCGTGGGCGTCAAGGTCGCCGACTGCGTGCTTCTGTTCGGAGCGGGCCGCCTGGAGGCGTTCCCGGTGGACGTTTGGATGAAGCGCGCGTGCGCGCGGTTCTATCCCGGCGGGCAGGCGCCGGAATTCGGCCCGTATGCGGGCCTTGCGCAGCAGTATCTGTTCCACTATGTGCGCGGCTTATCCG
>CAJLRT010000069.1 GCA_905209135.1 uncultured Eubacteriales bacterium | reverse complement strand
GCGTCACCGCCCGGTAGTCCGCCCAGCCGGGCATATCATGGGCAAAGCGGATATAAAGCGGCTCGGCGTTGTCCGTGATCCGCCGGACAAAATAGGTGAGATCGGCTGGTACGCCGGAGATATCCGCCCCGCCGCCAAGGGATTGGACGGCGCGGAAATACTGGTACTGCCCGCCGTCCTGCACCCGGGTTTTGCGGTACTCCGCGCCGTCAATACAGGTGGAATACCCGCCCCCGTCAACTTCATAATACCCCGTGCTGCTGGCGCGCAGCTCCACTGCGTTGACGACGTTCACCTCGCAAAACTCCACCCGCTCGTTGACTGTCCGGCTGAACAGGACCGTGAAATAGACGGCGTTACCGCAGACGAGAATCTGCGGCTCCATCCCGTAGTGCGCAAGGCGGCCGAGGGTGCGGCCCGGAGGGAGGATCACCCTGTCGTACGCGGCGTAGCCCGGCGCGTTCTCTATGATTTCGCACTGCGCGTACAGGTCGCCGAAGCTCACCTTCTTTTTCTCCAGCGCCAGCGCCTTTGCCGCTTTCAGGCTTTCCAGCGCGCCGTCCAGCGCGGCCCTGAGCTGTCCGTCCGCGTCATACGCGAGGCCCTCGCGGTAAAGCTGTATCGCCTTTGTCCATTCGCCCGCCGCTTCCAGCACCGCGCCGCGGCCAAGCAAATCCGCGCAGACCGCTTCCCGCGCCCGCCGCTGCGCGGCGGCGACGCGGCCATCCGCATCGTAGGCGAGGCTGCACGCGTACAGGTCGGCCGCGTCCGTCCAGGCCCCGGCCGCCATCAGATGCCCGCCCTGTTCCAGCGCGGCCTCCGCCAGCCGCGCGCCGACCCGGGCCCGGACCTGCGACAGGTCGGCCTCCGGATAGTAGGAGACGCGCATATTCAGAATTTCAAGCGTCCGCTCAAAATCGCCCGTATTCATCTGCCGCTCCGCCTCGTCGGCGGCCTGACTCAGATATGCGGGTTCCAGATCGGCGAGCAGCGCCTGCACCGCGGCGGCCAGATCCGTTTCGTCCTCCGCGCGCACGCCGGAGAGCCAGGCGACGCAGTCGAGCACATATCCGTTTTTGAGCGCGGTGAATCCGCCGTACAGGCCGTCGTCGTTGGCAGCGACGGCGGGCGAAATGCGCCAGACGTCCCGCCCAAGCCGGTATTCCTCCAGCAGCGCGGACGCGTCCAGGCCGCCGTTTACAAAGGCAAGCGCTTTTGCACACAGCGCCCGCTCGGCAAGGGTCGCCGCCGCCGCGCCGCCTTTTGCGTCCAGCCGGATCGAACGCGTATACAGGGCACCGGCCGCGCCGTAGTCCCCCGCATCCAGTAATTCCGAAAAATCGGAGAGCGCCTGTTCCACCGCGCGGTCGCCGCCGTCGTACACGGCGGGTTCGGACGGCGCGGACGGATTCCCCGGCGACCGGCCGAACGCGAGCCAGAGGCCCGCGCCGAGCAGCGCGGCCAGAAGCGCCGCGGCAAGCCATGCGCCGCGCCGCCGGCTGTTTCGCCTGCGTTCACGTTTGTCCACACTCTCAGCTCCCCTCCATGCGCGGGACTTCCCACAGCGTATATTTGTGTGCGTACAGCGCCTCCCGAAGCGCTTCGTCCTGAATCAGCCGCTGATAAATATCGTAAAAATCGAGCATATCCTGCCGCTCCCGCAGGGAAGCCGTATGCTCCGCGGTCGAACCGCCGCCCGAAAAGCGGACGGTGAGCGGCGAGCCGGCGCGGATATCCTCCATCATGTCCTCACAGTACAGCTCGGGCCGGTCCCCGTGCCGGCTGTCCCCATTCATCGGGTGCTGGAACTGAACCCAGCCGTACAGGCTTCCGTCCCGTTCCGACGTCTGCTTTTCATACCAGGATATTGGAAACCGCTGCTGCGTATTATCCGTTGTAAATATAATCTCGTCCATCCCGTCCGCGGCAAACGCCGGGCAGCCCACGTTGAAGCGGAGCTGCAGCGCGTAGTTGGAAATGCGGTTGACCGCGATTTCAGGAAACACCGCCCGGTCCGCCGCCAGGTTGGGCGGCGGATCCGCATAGCCGAACGGAACGAGCCGCAGGTCGGGGGCGGAGAAATTGCTCTGCTGTGGGAGGATGGAAACGCCGATCATTCCAAGCGTTACGGGCGTGTCGGGCTCGGCCGGCGTATACGAGGGGTCGGTAAAGCGCCGGCTTGCCCCGGCGAAGCTGTCGCCGTCGAGCACATAGCCCTCCAGCAGGGCCAGCGTCGCGTCCACTTTTTTCTGCGGTGCGGCGCCTGCGCGGTATTCGACGAGCAGTTCGTCCAGGTATGCGTCGAGCGCCGCGCGGAACACGGACACGGCCTGCGCGTCGCCTAGAATCCGGCCGCTGTACAGGGCGTAGGCCTGGACATAGTTCTCCGCCGCCAGAAACGCGACGACCCGCCGCGCGGCCTGCGCTTTTGACACGGCGGACGCGCTGGCGGAAAGGGTAAACCGCCCGTGCGCGCCGGCGGGGCGGCTGTACAGAACCGCCGCGCCTGCCGCGGCGTACGCCGCGGCCAGAATGGCGGCCAGAAGCAGTACGGCGCGCAGCAAGGGGCGCCGGGAGGACGCTGCGCCTTTCGCTGGTTCTCTCATGGTCTATCCCCCGATATACGTCTTGAAATCCGCGATCCACTGTTCGTCATGCTCCCCGTACAGGGCGGCGAGCAGTCCGGGCGTATCCCGAAGCTCTTCATAGAGCGACCAGAGCGAGGCGACCGCCGCCCGCTCCTCCTCCGTCAGCAAAAATGCCGTTTTCCGGCCGCCGCCGCTGAACACGAGCTCGCTGTCCGCCCCCGCCAAAATTTCAGCCCAGGGCGCAAGGTCGGTGCGGAGACTGCCGTCGACGTTCGGCGGCAGGATAAGCGCAGCGGCGTTTTTCTCCTGATGCGTCAGCTCCGTCCAGCCCACGTCCGCCGCGCCGTAACGGGAGATGGTCCGGTGTCCCCCTTCCGCGCGGGCCGAGGCGGCGCCGGCGGCGTCTCGGCAGGAGACGACGTCCAGCCCGTAGTCCGTAAAGGCGGGCGCGCCGACCAGCAGATGGAACGAGGCGACAGGCGCCCCTTCCTCCCATTCAATCCGCAGACGGGGCGCGACATGGCGCCCGTCCTCCAGGATGGGAGATACGCCGCGGACATACACGAGTGAAAGAAAGGCGTTCTCGCCCGCCGGATACGTAAGATAGGTGTTTTCCATCCGGAACTCCGTCCGCAGGCGTTCATAGAGCGCCGCCGCGTCCGGTCCGGCCGCCGCGCCGCGGCGGATCCAGCCCGAAAGAAAGGCGTGCATGCGCTCATCCTTTACATAGGGGAGCATGTTCTCCATGTGCTCCAGTGCGGTCGTCTGCGGATAGTTCTCGACGCGGACCCGTTCGGCCAGCCGGTCGAACTCCGCAAAGAGCGCCGCGTCCACCCGCGCCTCCTGCGCGGCGTTGCCGCGCACGGTCTGTTCGTACAGAGCCTCGGCGCCCGCCAGATCACGGCTGCGCAGCAGCGCGCGAAGCTGACTTGCCGGATTGTCCACGGGCGCTGCGACGATCTCTTCCCCTGAACCGGCGCCCGCAGTCTCCAGCCCGGTTTTGCCCGATTCCAGATACCACAGCAGAAACGCCACGGCGGCAAGCACGCCGAGCAGCGTAATCACGCACGTCAGTATCAGCTTGCGGTGCGTCTTCTTATAATCCGGCCGGGCGGCGGTCTCCCGCCCGCCGGCGTTGCGTTTATTCCTGCGCGCCACGGCGCCCGCCCTCCTTTCCTGATAAAAACAGCCCTGCCCGGCACACCGGACAGGGCAAGACGATACGGTCCGGCATATCCGCCGGCTGTACCGTGCCGAGAGGAGCAGTCAAACGCCGCGCGCGGATCTCACCGGAAACCTGTTCCCACATCACAGGACACCCGCAAAATATCATCACCCACCAAATGCCGCGCCGGGACAGTTCGGCTGCTCCTCTCGGCACAGTCCCCGCGCACGCCGCAACGGCTGTGCGCGCCTGCCTAGCGTTGTCTGCGCTTATAGTATATAAAAAACAAAACCCGAATGTCAACTAAATAACAATAACATTTGCTTGCATTTTGGTTACATTATTCAATTTAATGTAATAAACGTTACAATTTTCTATCACAATCATTACAACTCGTTACAAAAAGGCGCAGGCCCATAGGGAAGAGGATTATAAAGAAGTCTTGCAAACATACGAATCCATGCCCAATAAAAAACGCTATGCAAATGGGGTCAACCATTTGCATAGCGTTTTCTTTTACTTATTCAAAACTTTTTCAGCGCCCACAGGACGCGCAGCCGCTGCCGAAAGCGGCGGGCCCGGGGACTTTGGGCGCTATCCCTCAACAAGCGTTTTGGCGGGTATTAAATTACTGACATAGGGCCGTTTTCCGGAAAGGACGTCTTCATAAAATTCCTGTTTCCAATCGATATAGGCAACGCTGTCCTCCAATTCTTTTATGGACAAGCGCAAAGCCTCCTGCTTTCTTGCCAGCATTTCTTTGCGCAGGGGAATCGTACCTGCTCCCTGCAAACACAAATCGAGGTATTCCTTCATTTCCTGAATACTCATACCGCATTTTTTTAAGCACGTAAGGTCTTTAATCCACTTCACATCCTTTTCGTCGAAAATCCGGCGATTGTTTCCATCTCGTTTGACATTGGGGACTAACCCCTCATTACAATAAAATTTCAAGGTCTGATAAGTCATATCCAACTCTCGGCAAACCTGCATCATCGTATACACTATAAAAATCCCCCTATTTTTGTTCACAGAAAATTCATGAAAAACCCATTGACCGATAGTTACTACCGTAAATTATAATCGGTTGTATCAAGCGGTTAAATCAATCGCATTATAGCACAAAAACAAAAACACTGCAAGGTTCAAGGAGGCAATTGCGCATGAAAGTATTACTTGTGAACGGAAGTTCCAGAAAAAACGGATGCACCCAAACTGCATTAAATGAAGCGGCAAAGGCTTTAAAGGAAGAAGGAGTTGAAACGGAATTTTTCTTTATCGGGAACGAGGCTTTGCCGGACTGCATTGCCTGCCGCAAATGCAGAGAAACAGGGCGTTGCATTTTCAATGATATTGTGAATGCCTTTGTGGAGAAAGCAAAATCGGCAGATGGCTTTATTTTCGGTTCGCCGGTTTATTATGCGCATCCCAGCGGAAGACTTTTAACATTTATGGACAGAGCGTTTTATTCCGGAGGCGCAGCTTTTTGTTTCAAGCCTGCCGCTGCGGTACTCTCTGCAAGGCGCGCCGGGACGACGGCTTCAATGGATGTAATCAACAAGTATTTTACAATCAGCTCCATGCCTATCATTTCATCCACCTATTGGAATCAGGTCTACGGTGCGCAGCCGGAACAGATTTCAGCGGATAAGGAAGGGCTTATGACGATGTATAACATCGGAAAAAATATGGCATGGGTGCTGAAATGCCTGGAGCTTGGAAAAGAACACGGACTGACACATCCTGAAAATGAAAAAGTCCTGACGAATTTTATAAAATAGGAGACTGGAGCGGCGGATCCCCGCAACTTAAAGCCGGCCCCGGTAAACTTTGCCGAAATGAGATTTATGATATTCTCAATAAGCAAAAAATGGAAGTGAGGTAATCCATATGTTCAAGAAAACTCTTGGTTTGATGATGGCAATAACGGTCTTTGCTCTCGCAGCCTGCGGGCAGACGCCTGCGCAAAACAGTGACACCCCGGCTTCGTCTGATTCTGCTGTCAGCAGCAAAGCGCCTGAATCACAGTCTTCCGACACGGAAACTTCCACATCCGCCGAGGGAGAACAAACAGAATCCGCAGACGGCAAGACACTGGTGGCTTATTTCTCCTGGTCGGGCAACACCGAAGAAATGGCTTCCTATATAGCCGAACAGACAGGCGGTGATTTGTTGGAGATCGAACCGAAAGCAGCCTATCCTACCGATTATAACGAAACGGGCGATATTGCAAAGGCAGAGCGTGATGAAAATGCCCGGCCGGAAATTGCAAATCTCCCCGCCTCTATTGATGAGTACGATACCATTCTGGTGGGATATCCCATTTGGTGGCATACAGCGCCTATGATTATTGGTACTTTTTTGGAAAACTATGATTTGACCGGAAAAGAGGTTTATCCGTTTACCCAGTCGGCTTCCATGGACACGGAGCAGTTTAATCAGTCTATAGAATTTGTTCGTGAAGTTTCCGAAGGCGCAAAAGAACCGGACTCCGCGGAGTCCGGTTCTTTTGCCTTTCAAGGCATCAGCCT
>CAJLRT010000068.1 GCA_905209135.1 uncultured Eubacteriales bacterium | reverse complement strand
CTGTGTGACTGGAGTTCAGACGTGTGCTCTTCCGATCTGTGCGGCTACGAGCCCGGGCGCGGCGTGTTCCGCGCCTTTGCGTCCTACAGGGACAGCGATCTGAAAAACGCGGTAGAGGAGGCGGATGATGAATAGAGAAGAACGGGAAGCTCTGCCCGTGTTCCGGGTCGTGATGAACCGTCCCGCGTCCACGGCCGCGGCCCGGCCCGCAGCTCCCGCGCCGGCGGAGCCCGCTCCTGTACGGGAGTCCGCGTCCGGCCCCGCCGCGCCGCGCCGGGAAGATTCCGCGCAGGCCGGCCGCAGCGGGGAGCAGTGGACGCCTGCGCAGCAGGCCGCCATCCATACCGAGGGCGGCTCGCTGTACGTTTCCGCCGCCGCCGGGTCGGGGAAAACGGCGGTGCTCACCCGGCGGATCATCGAAAAAATCAAGCGCGGCGGCGATGTGCGCCGCCTGCTTGTCGTCACATTTACCGTGTCGGCCGCGGCGGAGATGCGTTCCCGCATCCGCGACGGCCTGCAAAAAGAGCTCGCCGCCAATCCCGGCTCCCGCCATCTGCAGGCGCAGAGCATTCTGACCGGCCGCGCGAAAATCTGTACCATCGACTCGTTCTGCGCCGATCTTGTCCGGAGCAATTTCCACGCCCTCGGTCTCTCGCCCGATTTCCGGATCGCGGACGGAGCGGAGGAAGAACTGCTGCGCCGCGCCGCGCTGACCGAGGTGTTTGAACAGTTCTACGCCGAAGAGGACGCGGACTTTCTGGAGGGCGTGGCCCAGTTCTCCACGCAGAAGAACGACGAGGGGTATTTCCAGACCGTGCTTTCCGTCCTGGACTGGCTGGACAGCCTGCCCTATCCGCTCGAGCAGTTTTCCCGTTTCATGGAACAGTGGAATCCCGCCTCTGGCGGCGGCCTGTACAGCTCGCCCTGGTTTGCCGAGGCGGCGGGCCATGCGCGCCGCGTCCTGTCCCGCGCCCTGCGCTGCTATGAGCGCATCGAGGCCGCCCTGCAGGACGACCAGTCCCTGCAGGCCGCCTGGGGCGATGTGTTCGCCGCGGAGAAAGCGGCCCTGTCCGCGCTTGTCGCACACATGGACGCGCAGGACTGGGAGGGCTTTACCGCCGGCCTGAAGCGCGGCGTGTTCGGCTCGCTTGCGGGCCGGCGCGTAAAGGCGGAGTCGAGCGAAACGCTCGTCCGCAAGGCGTGGATACAGGAGCTGCGCGACCAGTGCAGGAAGGACGTCCGCAGGCTGCACCCCGGCGTCTACTGGGGTACGCAGGCGGATTTCAGCCAGGACCTCGAGCGCTTCTATCCGGTCCTGCGCGGCCTTATGCGCGTGCTTAAGGCATTTTATGCGCGGGACTGGGAGCTCAAGCGTGCCAGAAACACCCTCACGTTTTCCGATATAACGCACTGCGCTCTGCGCCTGCTTGTGGACGGGTACGACTGGGATTCGGGCGAGCTGCGGCGCACCGCGCTCGCGCGGGAGCTCGCACAGGAGCTGGACGAGATCTATATCGACGAGTTTCAGGATACCAACCTGTCCCAGAACCTGCTGTTTGAAGCCGTGTCCCGCGCGGGGGAAAACCTGTTCTGCGTGGGCGACGTCAAGCAGTCCATCTACCGCTTCCGCCGCGCCATGCCGGAGCTGTTTATGCAAAAGCTGGCGGGCGCGCGGGCCGTGGGCGAGGGGTTTCCCGCGGCGGTCCATCTGTCGCAGAATTTCCGCTCGGCAGAGGGCGTGCTCACGTTTGCCAACAGCTTTTTTGAACGGCTGATGCGCGCCGACGCCTGCGGTCTGGATTACGACGCGGACCAGCGCCTCTATCCCGGCGCGCCGTATCCGGACGGCGACTATGACCCCGAACTCCATCTCATTGAACTCTACAGAAGCGCCGGCGATGCGGACGGCGGGGACGGCGGACAGGACGGGGCCGCGCCGGACGGCGACGAGCGGAAAGCGGGCGCGCAGGCGCGCCTGTGCGCCCGCCGCATCCGCGAGATGATGGAGGAGGGGCGCATGGTCAGCGACCGCTCTGCAGGCGGCCGCCGGCCCATGCGCTATTCGGATATCGCCATTCTCATGCGCAGCGCAAAGGACCGCGCCCGCATCTATATCCAGGCGCTGCAGCAGGAGGGGATTCCCTGCTGGTCGGAGACGGCGGCGAGCTATTTTGAAAACTACGAAGTTCTCTTCACCCTCGCCTTTCTGGAGGCGATCGACAACCCGTGGTCCGATCTGTCGCTGACAGCGGCGCTGCGCAGCCCCTTTTTCGGATTCACGGCCGCGCAGTTGGCCGCGCTGCGCGAAGGCGCGCGGCGGGAGAGCGTGTACGACAGCCTGACGCGCGCCGCCGCCGCGGGCGACGAACAGGCCGCCGCGGCCGTGCGGACGATCGCGCACTACCGGGAGCTTGCCATGAACCAGCCCGTGTACCGGCTCATCTGGCAGATCTATATGGATTTTTCCCTGTTCGCCGTCGTCGCCGGGATGGAGCAGGGCGAACGCAGGCAGGAGAATTTGCGGCAGATCTACCGCTATGCGCGCCAGTATGAGAACAGCTCGCTCAAGGGTCTCTATGGATTCCTGCGCTATATGGAGCGCGCCCGGGAGCAGACCGAGCGCATGGAAGCGGTTTCCCCCGCGCCGGCGGGCGACTATGTGCGTATATGCACCATTCACAAGTCCAAGGGCCTGGAGTACCCCGTGGTATTTCTGTGCGGCAGCGACGTCCGTTTCAACATGTCAGATTTGAACGGGAAGCTGCTCCTGCACGACCGCCTCGGGCTTGGCTCACGCTTGCGCGACCTTGACAAAAAAGTGGAGTACACCACCCTTGCCCGCGACGCGGTCGAACTGGCGCTCCGCCGCGAGACGATCGCGGAAGAGCTCCGCGTGCTGTACGTTGCCATGACCCGCGCGCGGGAAAAGCTGATTGTCACAGCCTGTATCCGCGAGGACAAGCCGGGCGCTTCGCTGCGCCGGATCGGGCTGCAGCAGCTTGCGCCCGACCCCTATATGGAGCTGACGCAGGCGGGCAGCGCGCTGGACTGGATTCTGGGCGCGGCGCTGCGCCACGCCGCGTCCATTCCGCTGCGGGCCGAGTACGGCATCCCGGAATCCGGCGGGGAATACGACGCGTACCCCCTGCGCTTCCAGCGCTGGGACGAGGCGTCGCTCGCCGCGCTGCCCGCCGTGCAGCCGCAGCCCGCGCCCGCTCCGGAACCGTCGGAGACTCCGTCTGCGCTCGCCGCGGCGTCCTCACCGGCAGACGCGCCGTCCGGCCAGGACGCCGCGTCCGGGACGGACGCTTCGCCTGGCGCGGCGCATGAGCTCTCCGAAATCCTGCGCCGGCTCGCATACGAGTACCCCTACGCCGGCCTTGCGCGCGTGCCCGCAAAGGTGTCCGTATCCGACCTCAAGGGCCTGCGCATGCAGGATGAGGACGGCAAGCCGCTCTACGACAAGGCGTATCTCGCCACCCGCCCGGCTTTCACCGCCGGGCAGGGGACGGAGCTCACCCCGCAGGAGGCGGGCACCGCCCTGCACAAGTTCATGCAGTTTTTCGACTACGGAGGGCCCGCGCCGGAACGGCAGCTTGCGCAGATGCAGGCGCGCGGCATCATCGGCGAACGGGAGGCGGCCGCGGTCGACCTGGCGCGCGTGCGCCGTTTCCTGCAAAGCCCGCTGGCCGCGCGCATCCGTCAGTCGCCGCGCACATATAGCGAGTACCGGTTTACATCCGACCTGCCGGCGCAGCAGTACCGGCCGGATCTCGCCGGGCCCGCGGCGGACGCCCGGGTATTGCTGCAGGGCGTTGTGGACCTGTTTTTCGAGGAGGGGGACGGCCTTGTCGTTGTCGATTACAAAACCGACCGCAATTCCGACCCGGCCTATTTCCAGCAGAAGTACAAACTGCAGATGGATCTGTACGCCGCGGCCGTTTCACGCATTGCCGGAAAGCCTGTGCGGGAGCGTATCGTCTACGCGTTCCATCTGAACCAGGAGATTTCGCTCTGACGGGAATAAATCGGGGCGCGGCGGCCATAATGATCTTGGCGGCCGCGCCCCGGCGCGCGCTGTGACGCGGCGATTTTCTGCGCGATGCGGCGCTGTTTTCGCCGGGCGGAGGGTTCGGCGTGTGAAATTTAAAAAAATACTTGCATTTTTCGCCGCGATCCGATATAATATTGCTCGTGCTTTATGGCATGGCCGTACAATGGAATATAGAATATGGAGAAGTCGCCTAGCTGGTCGAGGGCGCACGACTGGAAATCGTGTAAACCGCCAAAACGGTTTCGAGGGTTCGAATCCCTCCTTCTCCGCCAAGCTGTCGCGGACTGTTGTTCGCGACAACTTTTCTAATGCATGCCGAAATAGCGCCCGTATACAGGGCATGCAGGGAATTTCGCGCAGGGAACCCTGCATGATAAGGCGCATTGTCTTCAGCGAAAAAAGAACCTGCACCGTGAAGAGCGCGGCCGCTGCCGGTTCGCCCGGAATGTACAATTTGTTTTTTGAGTCAAAGGGGATTGCCATGCAGATTCATGTGTTGGAATATCTGGAACGTTCGAGCGCCCTGTACCCGGATAAGGTGGTTTATCAGGATGAGCAAACCGCGTTAACTTTTTCACAGGTAAAGCAGAGGGCAAAACAGATTGGGAGTTTTTTATGCTCCCGCACAGAAAAGAACCAGCCCATTGTCATTTTTTCAGAAAAAAGCGTTGAGACTCCGCTGCTGTATTTGGGCGTGTTGTACAGCGGCTGTTTTTATGTTCCCATAGGCACTGACCTGCCCCGGTTTCGCATCAATTTGATTTTGGAGACGGTACAGGCGGGAATTATTCTGACCGATTCCAAAAATGTCAAACTGGCGCAGTCGCTGGATTTTCAGGGACAGATCTATTCGCTGGAAGAATGCGAAAGCGAACCGGTGCGGGAAGATCTTCTGCAAAAAAGAATGGATCAGGCGCTGGATACCGACCCGATGTATGTGATCTTTACCTCCGGGTCCACCGGCAAGCCCAAGGGAGTCATTGAATCGCACCGGGCGGTCATTGACTATATCGACGCGTTTGCGCAGACCTTTCACCTGACACAGGACGACCGCTTCGGCAACCAGGCGCCGTTGGATTATATTGCGGCGATTCGTGATATTTACCTTCCGTTAAAGACCGGGGCGTCTACTGTTTTTATCCCGAAAAAAATGTTTTCATTTCCGGTAAAGCTGTTTGAATACCTGAATGAAAACAAGGTTACTACCATCTGCTGGGTGGCTTCCGCGCTCTGTCTGTGCGTGGAGCTTCACGCGTTTTCCGGCGTTGCGCTGGAGACGGTGAACAAGGTTTTCTTTACCGGTTCCGTTATGCCGTGCAAATATCTGCGCGAGTGGCAGGAGGCGCTGCCGCATGCGCTGTATGTCAATCACTATGGACCGACCGAAATCACGGCAAGCTGTACTTATTACGTGGTAGACCATCCGGTGGAGCCGGAGGAAGTGCTGCCGATCGGCACCCCATTCCGGAACACGGGAATCCTGCTGCTCAAAGAGGACGGCACAGAAGCGAAAGACGGCGAATACGGGGAAATCTGCGTGAAGGGCACCTGCCTGGCGCTGGGGTATTACCATAACCCGGAGAAGACGAAAGAATCCTTTGTGAACAATCCGCTCAACACAATTTATGCAGAACCCATTTACAAAACCGGCGATCTTGGCTCCATGAATGCGGACGGGCTGCTTGAGTTCCACGGCAGAAAGGATTTCCAAATCAAACACATGGGCCACCGTATTGAACTGGGAGAAATAGAGGGAGTGGTGCGCGCCATGCCGGAAATCCGGGATTGCTGCTGCCTGTATTACCAGGAGAAAGAGCAGTTGTGGCTGTTCTACGTGGGAGAAAACGCCGACAACCGCTCCGTTACCGTTTATATGCGCGAGCGCCTGCCGGGCTTTATGATTCCCAGAAATCTGGCCAAGCTGGACGCCATGCCGGTAAACTTCAACGGGAAGCTTGATCTGGAAGCCCTGAGGGCCCGGATGAGGCAGGGATGACGATGGCGCGGGAACATATGACTGTAAAAGACCTGGACCACTACGGCGCGCTTGTAAAAGAGAACCGGGCGCTTCATCCGGATTGCGCGACCAATTGTTTTTTATTGCCGCAGGAAGTTGCGGAGCTGACGCGCAAGGGGCTGTTGACATATCAGGTTTGTGAGGCCGGGCTGGTGTTTTTTCTGGATTGCGGCGTTTATGACCGCCTGTACTTTTTCGTGTCTCCCCAGCGCGCCA
>CAJLRT010000067.1 GCA_905209135.1 uncultured Eubacteriales bacterium | reverse complement strand
AAGTCTTCGTCATGGGCGAAGACGTAGAAGTCCTCGGCGGCATTTTCGGCTGCACAAGAGGCCTTGTGGACGAGTTCGGTCCCGAACGCGTTCGCAACACCCCGATCAGTGAAGCCGGCTTTGTCGGCGCTGGTCTCGGCGCCGCCTGCGTCGGCATGCGTCCGATCGTGGAGCTCATGTACATGGACTTCGCCCTCGTCGCCGCTGACCAGATTATCAACCAGGTCGCCAAGACCCGCTATGTATTCGGCGGCAAGGCCCGTATCCCCCTGGTCATCCGCGGCCAGCAGGGCGTCGGCCGCGGCAACGCGGCGACCCATTCCCAGAGCGTTGAGGCGCTGTTCGTGCATTTCCCCGGCCTGAAAGTCGTCATGCCCTCCACGGCGGACGATGCGGCCGGCCTGCTGCGCACCGCCATCCGCGACGATAACCCCGTCATCTTCATTGAGCATAAGCAGCTGTACGTCGTCAAGGGCGAAGTCAACGACGATCCGGACTACTGCATCCCGTTCGGACAGGCGAAAGTCGTCCGCGAGGGTAAGGACGTCACCGTCGTAGGCACGCACACCTATGTACAGAAGGCTGTGAACGTCGCCGAGCGTCTGGAGAAAGAGGGCATCAGCGTCGAGGTCATCGACCCGCGCACCATCGTTCCTCTGGACATGGATACCATCGAGGCGTCCGTGAAAAAGACGGGCCGCGCAGTCGTCGTGCACGAGGCGCACAAGGTCTGCGGCATCGGCGCAGAAATCGGTTCTCAGATTTCGGAGCGCTGCTTCAAATATCTGGACGCTCCTGTCGAGCGCCTGGGCGCGAAAGCCTGCCCGCTGCCGTTCAACCTCGGCCTTGAAAACGCCGTTGTGCCTCAGGAGCAGGATATTTACGACGCGATCAAAAGAACACTTTACAAATAAGGAGGCGATTTGAATGGCATCTACTGTTATCATGCCGAAACAAGGTCTCCAAATGACGGAAGGCACCATCATCAAGTGGCTGAAGAAGGAGGGCGACGCCGTCAAGGAAGGCGAGCCCCTGTTCGAGATGGAAACCGATAAGCTCACCATCACCATCGACGCTTCCGCCTCCGGTACGCTGCTGAAGATTGTGCGCGGTGAAAACGAAGTTGTTCCTATCACCGAGACCATTGCCTATATCGGCGAGCCGGGCGAGTCGATCCCCGATGCGGAAGCGCCTGCCGCTCCTGCCGCCGCCGAAGCTCCCGCCGCTCCCGCGCCTGCGCCCGCCGCGCCGGTTGATACGAGCAATATCAACGCGAGCGTGGTTATCATGCCCAAGCAGGGCCTGCAGATGACGGAAGGCACCATCATCAAGTGGCTGAAGAAGGAGGGCGAAGAGGTCAAGGAAGGCGAGCCCCTGTTCGAGATGGAAACCGATAAGCTCACCATCACCATCGACGCCACCGCCTCCGGCACGCTGCTGAAGATTGTACGCGGCGAGGGCGAGGTTGTTCCCATCACCGAGACGATCGCGATCATCGGCGAACCGGGCACCGATTTCACGCCCCTGCTTCCGCAGGCTGCGGCGCCCGCCGCTGCTGCCGCTGCTGAAGCGCCTGCCGCCGCTCCCGCGGCCCAGGCTGCGCCCGCTGCTGCTCCGGCAGTACAGCGTGCGCCGGGTGAACGCGTATTTGCAACGCCGCGTGCGCGCATGCGCGCGGAGGAGCGCGGGATTCCCGTTGAAGCTGTCGCCGGTACCGGCCCGGACGGCCTGATTATTGAGCGCGACGTTCTCAACGCCGACGTGAACGTGATCAAGGCGACGCCTGTCGCTAAGAAGATCGCCGAACTCGAAGGCGTCGATCTGGCCGGCGTAACCGGAACGGGTGCAAACGGCAAGATTATGAAGGGCGACGTCCTGTCGGCCATCACGGCGCCGGGCACTCCCGAAGTCGTATACGAGCAGGCGGAGACGGTCGTCCCGTTTGCCGGCATGCGCAAGGCGATTGCAAACAACATGTCCAGAAGCCTTTCCGAGATGGCCCAGGCCAATCACCGCATGAAGGTGGATATGACCGAGTCCGTCCGGTTCCGCAACAAGCTCAAGGAAGCCGATATCAAGGTCTCCTTTACCGATATTCTCGTCAAGGCGGTTGCCGCCGCCCTGATCAAGTTCCCGAACGTCAACTCGACGCTCGACGGACAGAATATCATCATGAAGCACTATGTGAACCTCGGTATCGCTGTTGCAATCGACAACGGTCTGATTGTTCCGAACATCAAAAATGCGCACCTCATGTCCGTTACGCAGATCCATGAGCAGGGAGCCGAGCTGGCGGCAAAGGCCAAGGACGGCAAGCTCACCCGTGACGAATATGCAAACGGCACCTTTACCATCACGAACCTCGGCATGTACGATGTCGACGAGTTCACCGCTGTCATCAACCCGCCGGAAGCTGCGATCCTCGCCGTAGGCAAGATTGCGGACACGCCGGTCGCGGTGGACGGCAAGGTGGAGATCCGGCCGATCATGACCCTGTCGCTCACCTATGACCACAGGATTATCGACGGCGCGCCGGCCGCGCAGTTCCTGCAGTATGTGAAGAAGCTGCTGCAGAATCCGTATTTGATGCTGTAATCAAAGAACTTGGGGTGGGCGTGTAGCAGTCGTTACACGCCCACACGTTAAAAAGGAGATAATCGCATGGCTAATCAATATGAAGTCGCAGTCCTGGGCGGCGGCCCCGGCGGCTATGTCGCTGCGATCGCCAGCGCGCAGCTCGGACTCAAGACGGTTCTGATTGAGAAGGATGCCGTCGGCGGCACCTGCCTGAACCGTGGCTGCATCCCCACCAAATCCCTGCTGCATTCCGCCGAACTGTATCACGATGCCAAAGAGGGTGCGGAGTTCGGTATTTTTGCCGATAACGTAACCTACGACTATGCCAAGGTTGCCGCGCGCAAGGACTTTGTCGTCAGCCGCCTGGTCCGCGGCATTGAAGGTCTGCTCCGCGGCAATAAAGTCACCCTGATCCGCGGCACCGGCGTATTCAAGAACGCCAATACGATCGAGGTGACGGGCGCCGAGCCGCAGACGGTCACTTTTGACAAGGCGATCATTGCAACCGGCTCTTTCCCTGCGAAAATACCCATCCCCGGCGTGGACCTGCCCGGCGTTATGGACAGCGACGGTTTCCTTGCGCTGACAGAGATGCCGAAATCCGCCGTAATTATCGGCGGCGGCGTCATTGGCATTGAGTTTGCCTCTGTTATGAACACCTTCGGCTGCGATGTTTCCATCGTTGAGATGATGCCCGAGATCCTGCCCGGCATGGACACCGATATTTCTTCCACAATGCGCGGCATTCTGGAGAAGAAGGGCGTGCGGTTCCATCTCGGCGCGCGCGTAAACGGCATTGAACAGAAGGACGGCCGCCTGGCCGCAACCTTTACCCAGAACGACCAGACCCTTACCGAGAGCGGTGAAATCGTCATCCTCTCCACCGGCCGCCGCCCGGTCACCAAAGATGTGGGCTTTGAGGCGCTCGGCTTGAAGATGGAGCGCGGCTTTGTCGTCGTGGACGACTACTGCCGCACCAATGTTCCGAATATCTATGCCATCGGCGACGTCAACGGCAAAATCATGCTGGCCCATGCGGCTTCTGCGCAGGGCATGGCTGCCGCGCAGAACTGTAAGGGCGATAAGCTTGTCAAGGCTGACTTCAACCTTGTCCCCGCCTGCGTCTATACCACGCCGGAAATCGCGAGCGTCGGCATGGATGAGGAAAAGGCAAAGGCCGCCGGTTACAAAGTCAAGGTCGGCCGCTTTGATGCGACCGGCAACGGCAAGTCCCTCGTCATGGGCGAGCAGAACGGCTTTGTCAAGATTGTAACCGATGAAGCCACCGGTGAAATTCTTGGCATGCAGCTATTTACGGCGCATGCGACCGATATGATCGGCGAGGGCCTCGCGGCCATTAAACTGGAAAGCACGGTGGAAGAGATTGCCGATGCGATCCATCCGCATCCCACCGTCAACGAAATGATCATGGAGGCCGCGCATATGGTGATGGGCCACTGCGCGCACAGCATCAAACGCTAAGCGCCCTGAAAGGAGCTAGTTATGGATTTTGAATTGGGTTTCAGCAAGGGCACTGTCAAGTTCCAGGTGGACGACAAGAATCTGCTGATGGTGATGAATCCCAACCCTGTCGACGTCGAAGTCGGCGGCCGAGCGGAGGTTGCGCGTTCGCTGCGCGAGCCGATCGGCGCGCCCCGGCTGGACAAAGTCGTCAAGCCGGGTGAGAAAGTCGTCATCATTACAAGCGATGTGACCCGTCCCGTTCCGAGCTACGACGTACTGCCGCCGCTGCTGGACGAACTCAGCGCCGCGGGGATTCTGGATTCGGATATCACGGTCGTGTTTGCGCTCGGCGCGCACCGTCCGCATACCGAAGAGGAGAAGGTGAAGCTCGTAGGGCAGGAGGTCTATGACCGCGTCCGCTGCATCGACTCCAACCCCAGCGACTGCGGCCATCTCGGCACCACGGACGCCGGCACGCCGGTCGACGTATTCTCCGTCGTCGCCAATGCCGAACGCCTGATCTGTATCGGCAATATAGAGTTCCACTATTTTGCGGGCTATTCCGGCGGCGCAAAGGCGATTATGCCGGGCGTATCGACCCATGACGCCATCCAGGCCAACCACTCGATGATGGTACGCGCCGAGGCTGCCACGGGCCGTATCGAGGGCAACCCCGTCCGGGCGGATATCGACCAGGTCGCCGAGTTCCGCAAGATCGACTATATTGTCAACGTCGTCCTCAATGAGAAGAAAAAGATTCTCAAGAGCTTTGCCGGCCACCACATCGAAGCGCACCGCGCCGGCTGCGCATTTCTCGACACCCTGTACAAGGTGCAGATTCCCGAGAAAGCCGATATTGTCGTCGTGTCCGTGGGCGGCTATCCGAAGGATCTGAATCTCTATCAGGCGCAAAAGGGCCTGGACAATGCGAAGTTCGCCGTCAAGGACGGCGGCGTCGTCATCCTGTCCGCGTCCTGCGCCGAGGGCCTGGGCGAGAAGTGCTTTGAGCGCTGGATGACGAGCTACAGTCCGGAGGAAATGGTCGTCAATATCAAGAAGCATTTCGAGCTGGGCGGCCACAAGGCCGCGGCCATCTCGCTGGTGCTCCAGAACGCCGACATCTATCTTGTCAGCGATCTGTCGGACGACTTTGTCAAGAGCATCCACCTTACACCTTACGCATCCGTGCAGGACGCCCTGGAAGCGGCCTATGCGAAGTGCGGCAGGGACGCGAAAGTGCTTGTCATGCCCTATGCCGGTTCCACACTTCCTGAGCTGAAAGAGAACTGAGCGCATATATGCCAAAGACTGCCCGGGGAAAAGCGAGGCTTTTTCCCGGGCTTTTTTACAGAATGGAAGCCGGACGGCTGCACGCCTGTCCGGCAGGAATGCGGCCGCTGCGCCTTGCGGCTGCGGGGAGATAAGTGAGGCGGGAAAGGAGTGCGCGCTGTGCGGAAAAGCTGTCATGTCCGGGTCCGGCGATTTGAAGAGCGGGATGCGGAGGAAGTCTCCGCTCTCATTGCAAGAACGCTCAGAACCACAAACCGCAAAGACTATACGGAAGCGTATATCGAAAACGATGTTCGCACACTGACGCCCGCGTATCTGATAAAGCGCGCGGCGTGGACGCACTTTTATGTGTTCTGCGCCGCCGGCCGGATTGTAGGCTGCGGCGCGATCGGCCCCTACTGGGATAAGGAGAATGAGAGCTCGCTTTTCACAATCTTTGTTTTGCCGGAATACCAGGGCAAGGGAATCGGCAGAAAAATTGTGGAAACGCTGGAGGGGGACGAGTATTTTCTGCGCGCCGAGCGCATAGAAATACCGGCGTCCGTCACTGCGCGCGGTTTTTATCAAAAGATGGGATATGGCTATAAAGGCGGCGCGGCGGTTCTTGATGAAGAGCAGCTTTACAGAATGGAGAAATACCGCCGGCGAATGGCAATAAAATGAGAAAAATGCCCGATTTCGCTTGCAAAACATCCGGATATCTGGTATGATAAATAAAACCCTGTGAAGGAAAGAGTAATGCGCGGAAAGGCAGCAGAGAGGCGGCGTCACCGGCTGAAAGCGCCGTTTGCACGATCGCGTGTGAAGTTCGTTCCGGAGGGGCGGGGGGGAAAGCGAGTAGTCCCCGACGGCCGCAGCCGTTATTGCGCAGAGTGTCCGCCAATGCATTTGGTTGGGAACACGGGTGGTACCGCGGTTACAGCCGTCCCGTTTCGGGGCGGCTTTTTTGTGTGCAAACTTCTGTTTGCAGATGCCGCCGGCTTTTCTGCCC
>CAJLRT010000066.1 GCA_905209135.1 uncultured Eubacteriales bacterium | reverse complement strand
GGATAGCGGCCCGCGCCGATCTGTTCAAGCAGCAGGCGTATGATTTTTATATAACAGGGGAACTGCCCTCCCGCCGGCTTCCAGGAAAACCCGACCGTATCCTCCTCCTCGGCGCCCGGGTATTTTTCCTGCAGCTTATCAAGGGATTTTTGCATGGAAACCGTTGTCGCGTGAAAGTTCTGTGTAAAGCGTTCGCGTAGCTGGGCGCTGTCGGCGTGCTGCATGATGTGAATCATCGTTCGCAGGCTCGCCGTCTCCGTATACGGGGAATACGTCGTAAGCGGCTGCTGGTAATCCAGCAGAAAGGAGACCTCTGCGTGCTGTTCCAGCGCGCTGAACACGCTGCGGAACAGGAGGTTGCCGGAGGCGTGCAGGCTGTCGCGCAGGAGGTCGGAAGCCGCGGACCAGCTCCCCGCCGGGTTGGCCCGCCGCGCCTGTTTCAGCGCGGTTTCATAGTGTTTCAGCGCCGACACGGGCGTAACGCGGAAGCAGTAGGTAAAAATATCGGGCATAAGCGCCTCCATGGTCTCATAAGCCGCCATAATGGATTTGCGCTTCGCGAGAACCGCCAGTACGGCGCTGTGCTCGCCGCTTGTAAACGGGGCTTTGTAGATCACAACGGCGCGTCTGCGCGGCTCGGTTTGAATCAGTCCCTCCTCGCAAAGCAGCTTCAGCGCCGCCTTTGAAGTCCGGATGCTCGTCTGGTATGTCTGCGCGATTCGCCGGGCCGACGGGAGCCTGCTTCCGTATTCCAGCAATCCGCTGAGAATCTGTTTTCGGAGAAGATTGTATAAAAAATCCAGTTTGGTCTGTTTGGGTTCCATTGTCCCACCTCATAGCATATTTTTTAAACCTATATGCTAATGTGCCCAGACAGGCCTTGTTTATTCAGGGAGCTTGTTTACAATAAGGAATGGGATCATATGCGCATTTCATTGGATACTATACATACCATTCGGGAATGATAGTGTTAACATTATGCCCACGGAGGAAGTTGACCATGAATCCCAACCATGAAAAAAATCTGACAGAATTTGAACAGTATCTGCATCACGAAGAAAAGAGCCAGGCTACAATAGAGAAATACATGCGCGATGTGCGCGCCTTTTTGAACTATATGACCGGCGGCGAAATCGGCAAGGATCAGATGATCGCATTCAAGGAATACCTGGCGGCGCGGTACGCGCCCGCAAGCGTCAATTCCATGCTGGTGTCCGTCAACAGCTTTCTGCGTTACACCGGGCAGGCGCACTGCTGCGTAAAGCTCCTGAAAATTCAGCGCCAGATCTTCTGCAGCGAACAGCGCGAGCTGACCCGGCAGGAATACCAGCGGCTGGTGAAGGCGGCGGGCGGCACGCGCCTGGCCCTTGTGCTGCAAACGATCTGCGGCACGGGAATCCGGGTGAGCGAACTGCAGTATATCACGGTAGAGGCGGTGTATGCGGGCAAGGCCGTCGTCAGCTGCAAGAACAAGACAAGGGTCATATTCATCCCCTCGTCCCTGCAGAAAACGTTAAAGGAACGCATCAAAAAAACCGGCCTGAAAACCGGGCCGGTATTTGTGAGCAAAAACGGCGCGCCGCTCAACCGCAGCAATATATGGCGGGAGATGAAAGCGCTGTGCGCGTCGGCCGGCGTTTCGCCGGACAAGGTGTTTCCGCACAACCTGCGCCACCTGTTCGCGCGTACGTTTTACAGCATTGAAAAGGACATTGTGCGCCTGGCGGACCTGCTTGGTCACAGCAGTATCAATACCACGCGGATATACACCATCGATTCGGGCTGGCAGCACCGAAGCCGACTGGAACGGGTCCAGATCATTCTGACAACATAATGTTGATTATGTAGTAAAAAGGCTGTAAGAATTGCAGCCATATTTTTTTCAGCGCTGCAAAAACCAGGAAAAAAGGCGCTAAAAACCAAGCCGGGATTGTCTCAACCTGATGCCGGCCTGGTTTTTCCTGCGGTTTTTTGCCCTTTATGTCATTTTTTGTCTAAAATCATTGTTTTATAAAGAAGTGTATGCTATAATAAATCTGAATCTTTATTATGTAAATGGTTTTTTACTACATAATCAACATTATGTTGTGTCGGGTTTTGCCTTTCATGAAGAATCAAGAGGAGGAACGCGTCATGGCGTCCTGTATCGACAATTTAACCGGCCTCTATAACAAAAGCGGGTTTTACAAGGCAGCCGCGCAGCTTTTGGGGCAGAACCCGGAAGAAGGGTTTTGCCTGCTTTACTGGAACATCCGGCAGCTTAAAGTCATCAACGATATGTTCGGCCACAGCGCCGGCAGCCGGATACTGATCGAGTTTGGGGAAACGCTCCAGAAGGAGTTCGGCGGCGATTTGTCCGCCTGCGGCCGTATTGAGCAGGACCGCTTTCTCTGCCTTGTGCCCGCGCGGCGGCTTGCGGACGGCGCATGGGAGTCCGTCTCCGTCATCCGCTATATCGCCGGCGGCGCGGAGTACCACTTTTTCGCCTGCTGCGGCGCGTACCGGATCGAGAACCGCGAACTGCCCCTGGAAATGATGGCGGACAAAGCGCTCGTCGCCATGGAGTGCGCGCGCGACAGCTATCTCAAGCCCTGCGTCTGGTTTGACGAGAGCATGTGGGATGCGATTGTCGAGGAGCAGCAGCTCAATATGGACTTTGCAACCGCAATCCGGGAAAAGCAGTTCGAGGTGTACTACCAGCCCATCTGCCGCGCGGCGGACGGCATGGTCACGGGCGCGGAAGCCCTGATCCGCTGGAACCATCCGCAGCGGGGCCTGCTTGTCCCCGCCAGGTTTGTCCCGCAGTTTGAGCGCAACGGCCTGATCAGCGCGCTGGACCGCTATGTGTGGGAGGAGGTCTGCGCCACAGTCGGCAAGCGGCTGGCCGCGGGCGAACAGACCGTGCCCGTCGCGCTCAACGTCTCCAAAGCCGAGTTTTACGACGCGAGCTCGTTTGAGGACCTGTATGCAACCGTCTGCCGGCACGGCGTTCCGCCGGACTACCTGCGCATAGAGATCACCGAGTCGTCCTATGCGGCCGACCCGGCCCCCGTGCAGCGTGCGATCACAAAGCTGCACGCGTTCGGCTTTAAGGTGCTGATGGACGATTTCGGCAGCGGCGAATCCTCTCTCGGCATGCTCAAGGACTATCCCGTAGACGTGCTGAAGGTGGACCGTACGTTTCTTTCCGACATCGGCGCGAACCCCAAGGCGCGCGTGATCCTGGAATCCGTCGTCGGCATGGCAAAGCGGCTGGACCTGCTGGTGGTCGCGGAGGGAGTGGAGACCAGGGCCCAATGGGATTACATGCGTGAAATCGGCTGCGACCTGGTCCAGGGCTATTACTTCTACAAGCCGATGCCCGCGCCGCAGTTTATTGCGCTGATGGAGCGCGCCACGCCTGCGGCCGACCCGCTTCTGGACAGGGACAGCCCCCGCGTCTTGCCTGCGGAAATGCGGAACATATCATAAAGTTTCCATATTTTTATTATAAGGAGAGAATAACATGAAAACACAGGCAAGGGCCGTGATTCTACCGGTGAGGAAAACGGTTTTACGGCTGGCGGTTCTTTTCATGGCCATGGCCATGGTCCTTACGCTTCTGCCCGCGCCCGCGCAGGCGGCGGAATACGCGGACTGGACCAATGCGAACGCCCTGCCCTCCAGCGGTACATACCGGCTGACGACCGACGTCACCGTCACGGGTCAAACAGAGGTCCGCAGCGCGCTCACGCTGGACCTGAACGGCCACAAGGTGACCCTTGCGCCCTCCGGATACAGCGACAAGGCCTACTTTGTTTTCAGCGGCGGCACGCTTGCGCTGGAGGACAGCGCCGGCGGCGGCCTGATTACCGACAGCGGCGCGCAAAGCGGCGGCCATGCGCTCATATTTGTCAACGGCGGCGGCGTGTTTTCCATGAGCGGCGGCACGGTTGAAAACACCGCCGGCAGCCAGGCGCTGATGCTCAACGGTGGCGGCGGGTCCGTGACCGGCGGCACGCTGAAAAATTCCGCCTCCGGCGGGCATGCGGCGCAGGTCAACGGCAGCAGCGGCAGCCTCACGCTCTCCGGCACGGGCCGGATTGAGAACACGGGCGACGGCAGCCTCGCCAACGCGGTGTATGTGAACAACGGCTCCTTTGCGCAGACGGGCGGCGTAATATCCGACACGGGCAGCAACGGCGCCCTGCGCGCCAATGTCAGCGCCCAGGCCGTCGAGATCTCCGCCGGTACGATCGAATCCGACGGCGTAGGCGTTTATTCTGTGGATTCTTCTGTCGAAGTCAAGGTGACCGGCGGCACGATCGACGCGGGCACCTATGCGTTCCAGACCAAGTGCGCCACCATCGGCGCGGCGGACGGGACAGGCCCCTCCGTCACAGCCGGCGCGGCGGTGTTCAGCGGCCGGCACAATCCGGACAATACCATCCTCGGCGGCGCGTTCGACGCGCCCGCCGTTGCGGTGCTGATGAGCGGCGCGGATGCGGGCGAGCAGGAAAGCGACGTGCTCTCCGTCTCCGGCGGCTCGTATACGGCGTCTCCCCTGGCCTTTGCGGACCCTGACGCCGCCGTGCTCGGCCTCTCGTCGGGCGGCGGCACCGCGTACTATGTCGGCGCGGACGTAGCCGCCGGCGCCGCGGCCGCGGCCTCCGGCGATACGATCGACATTCTGCAGGGCGACGTTGCGCTCACCGGCATTCCCGGCGACGTCACCGTTTCCAACAGCGGCACGGGCAGCGTCACCGCCAACGGCGAGGACGTTCCGGCCGGCGGGAGCGTGACGATCGAAACCTTTACCGTCGTCTATAAGACAAACGCGGGCATGGTCATGGGCGCGGTGGAATATATGGTGGACGACCCGTCGAACGCCTTCCCCGCCACAGGCGAGTTTGCAACCCACTTCAGAGCGTTTGTGCTGCTCGCGGCGCAGAAGGGCAGCCTGTACGTGCCGAGCAACGGCGAGATGTGGTTCGGCGACGCGGCATTCACGCAGGCCGCGGAATTCCCTGACGGCAAAGCCGGGGAGAGCTACACCGTGTACTGCAAACTGACGGTCGGGAATATCTCCGCCGGCAGCGTAGTGAACAGCGCGGCGGACCTCTCGTACGGCGACCCCTACTTCAATATTATAAGCATGATGGGCCTGAGCGGCCATTATGTAGCCGGCAGGAACGACGGGTATGAAGGCGGCCGGGCCGTATTCGAGAAAAAGACCGGCGACGGCTGGACCGAAGTGCCCGAGAGCTATTATATGGATTCGGAGGGCTATGAGTGGCCGAATGTGATCTGGCTGAAAGGCGTGGCGGACAGCGGCGTGTACCGCCTCAAATATTTCCGCTACACCGCCACCGACAACGCCGGGAACGAGCTCTACTATGTCGACGCCTATGACGCGACAGGCGGCGAATACACAGTGAATATCAAGCCGGTCGAGCTCACGATCACCGGCGTGCAGGCGGAGGACAGAGCCTGTGACGGCACGGACGAAGTCGTGCTGACCGGCGGCGCGCTCAGCGGCGTCCTCTACAATGACGAAGTGGGCTTTGAACTGGGCAAAGGCAAGCTGGCGGATACGGCCGTGGGTGAGGATAAACCCGTGGTGACAAATATTGTTCTGACCGGCGAAAAGGCCGCAAACTACGTGCTCGTACAGCCCGAGGGCCTGACGGCGACCATCACGCACAGCGCCGAACGCGTCCCCGCAAAGGCCGCCACATGCACGGAGACCGGCAATATTGAATACTGGCGCTGCGCCTGCGGCATGCTCTTTGCCGACGCGGCCTGCGCAACCCCGATAGACGAGGCGGACGTCGCCACGCCGCTCGCGGCGCACACCCCTGAAAAGGTGGCCCGCGTCGAACCCACCGCGGCGGAGCCGGGCAATATCGAGTACTGGCGCTGCCTTGCATGCGGCAGGCTGTTTGCCGACGAAGCGATGACGAAAGAGCTCACGCAGGAACAGACCGTCCTGCCCGCCCTTGGAAACGGCGGCAGCCCCAGCACGGGCGACGGCAGCCCCAGTACGGGCGACGGCAGCCCCAGTACGGGCGACGGCAGCGTCGCGCTCTGGTGCGGACTGCTTCTCCTGTCCGCCTGCGGCGCCGCAGCGCTCATATGGAAAAAGAAACTGAACAGAGCATAGCCCCGCGCAGCTCTGCCCCGGCACAGCTATCTTCCATCCTGCGGGAAAGCGCAGTGCACATACGCCCCCCTGTCGTATGATCCTCCCACTGATTCCAGCCCGGCGTATTTCCTGTCAGGCCGGCCCGGACGCGATTTCGCGTCCGGGCCGTTTTGCGCCCTGCACCCCGCGCCCGTGCCCTGCCCCCGTGCCCTGCGCCCCGCGCCCCGCGCCTGCGCTCCGTACCTGCGCCCCCACGCCCACGCCCACGCCTGCGCCTGCGCCCTGTGCCCGCGCCTGCGCCCCCACGCCCACGCCTTGCGCCCGCGCCCCTGCCCGCGC
>CAJLRT010000065.1 GCA_905209135.1 uncultured Eubacteriales bacterium | reverse complement strand
GGCGCTGCATGAGGCTTTTCCTTATACGCTCCCCACATTTGCAGGGTTCTGGTTCCTGGCTTTTGCTTACGGCTTTTCCATGCTTATTCGAGGAACCCGCGGTAGTGGCGCATGACGATCTGCGATTCGATGGTGACAGCCGTTTCCATGATGACGCTGACGACGATGAGGATACTCGTGCCGCCGAGCGTAAAGCTCAGGTTGAAGACAGCGGAGGCGATCATCGGAAGGATCGCGATCACGCCGAGGAACAGGGCTCCAAACAGAGTGATCTTGTTCAGGGTTTTCTTCAGGTAGTTCGCGGTCGGCTCGCCGGGACGGATGCCGGGGACGGAGCCGCCGTTCTTCTGCAGATTGTTCGCGATCTCCACAGGGTTGTAGGAGACCGATACGTAAAAGTAGTTAAAGAACACGATCAGCAGGAAGTAGATCACGCCGTAGGCCACCGTATCCTGGGAGAAGTACTTTTCCACCCAGACGGCGAAAGAGCTGCTCGACGCGAAGAAAGTCGCGATCGTCTGCGGCAGCATGCAGAAGGAGGAGGCGAAGATGATGGGCATAACGCCGGTCATCATGACCTTCATCGGCAGGTGCGTGCTGTTGCCGCCGTACATCTTGCGGCCGACGACGCGCTTGGCGTACTGGATCGGGATGCGGCGCTCGGCCTTGTTGACAAGGACGATGCACATGATCATGCCGACGGCGATGATCCCGACAATGACCGGCCCGATATAGTTTTTGCTGATAAAAGCGTTGCGCAGCCAGTTGATGATCCCGCTGCCCTGCGAGAGGATGGAGGCGAACAGGATCATGGAGATGCCGTTGCCGATACCCTTCTCGTTGATCCGTTCCGCCAGCCACATGACGATGGCGGAGCCGGCCGTAAAGGCGAGCACGACGACGACCGCGGTGAAGAACGTCTTGTACTTCAGAACGTCGAAGCGGTAGGCGAGCAGGCTGTAATAGCCGTAGGACATGACGAGTCCGAGCCCGACCGTGACGTAGCGCGTGATCTGGTTGATCTTCTGCTGGCCGTCTTCTTCCTTCTGCATGCGTTCCAGAGCCGGAATCGCAATGCAGAGCAGCTGCATAATGATAGAGGCGTTAATGTACGGCGCGATGGCGAGCGCGAGCAGAGTCGCCTGGCTGAGCGCGCCGCCCGACATGATGTCGAGCAGGCCGCCGATGCCGGAGCCGATCCCGGACGCTTCAAACGCAGCGCTCAGGCGCGTTGCGTCGATAAACGGGACGGGGATGGCGCAGCCGACTCTGAATACGAAGATGATGAACAGGGTGAACAGGATCTTCTTGCGCAGTTCGATGTTTTTGAATGCCGCCTTAACTCCGTCGAACATTTACACCACCTCGGCTTTTCCACCGGCGGCTTCGATCTTGGCCTTAGCCGACTCGGTGAACTTCGCGGCGCAGACGGTCAACTTCTTGTCGATCTCGCCTCTGCCGAGTATTTTGATCCCATCCTGTTCCTTTTTAATAATGCCCGCTTCGCGCAGCGTATCCGCCGTGACGACCTGGCCGTCCTCAAAGCGGCTCAGAACCTCGACGTTTACGCTCGTGTACTGCTTGGCGAAAATATTGTTGAATCCTCTTTTGGGGATACGGCGCTGAAGGGGCATCTGGCCGCCTTCAAAACCGGGGCGGACTCCGCCGCCGCTGCGGGCGTTCTGGCCCTTATGGCCCTTGCCTGCCGTTTTCCCGTTTCCGGACCCGATTCCCCTGCCCTTGCGCTTGACCTCGGTGACAGCGCCGGGCGCGGGTGAGAGTTCGTGCAGCTTCATTCGCGAAATCCTCCTTTAGTCGACCTGTTCCACGGTCACCAGGTGCGAGATCACGCGGACCTTGCCCAGGGTGGCCGGGTTTTCCGGCTGGATACTGACGTCGCCCGGCCGTTTGAGGCCGAAGGTTTTGGCGGTATCTATCTGGTTCTGCTTGCAGCCGATCAGCGACTTTTTCATCGTAATTTTCAAGGCCATGACAAATACCTCCTTATCCCAAAATTTGCTTGGCGTCTTTACCGCGCACAGCGGCGACCTGATGCACGTCCCGGATCTCGAGCAGGCCGTTGAGGGTCGCCGTGACCAGGTTGATCGGGTTGCGGGAGCGCAGCGCCTTTGTGCGGATGTCCTTGATACCCGCCAGCTCGACGACAGCGCGGACGGCGCCGCCGGCGATCACGCCGGTACCGGGGGCTGCGGGCTTGAGTACGACCATGGAAGCGCCGAATTTACCCACGTTTTCATGGGGGATGGTCGTGCCCTTGCGCGCGATGCGGTAGAGGTTCTTTTTCGCATCGTCGATCCCCTTGCGGATCGCATCGGGAACTTCGGAGGATTTTCCGAGCCCGACGCCGACGACCCCGTCACCGTTGCCGACGACGACCAGGGCTGCGAACTTGAAGATTCTGCCGCCCTTAACCGTCTTGGAAACACGGTTCAAGGATACAACCCGTTCCTCCAGGTCCAGGGTGCTTGCATCGATCCTGTCAGTCATTGTTCATCCTCCTTTTAGAACGAAAGTCCGCCCTCGCGGGCGCCTTCCGCAAGTTCTTTTACTCTGCCGTGGTAGAGGTAGCCGCCGCGGTCGAAGACCACTTCGGTAATTCCCTTTTCCTTCGCCTTCGCGGCGAGACTGATGCCGACCTGCCGGGCAGCCGCCTTGTTGCTGCCGCCTTCAATCTCCTTATCCAGCGAGGAGGCCGATACCAGAGTCACGCCCTGCACGTCGTCGATGATCTGCGCGTAGATGTTCGTATTGGAACGGAACACATTCAGGCGGGGCGTAGCCGCCGTACCCGAAATCTTCGCGCGCACGCGCCGGTGCCGTTTGATGCGGGCTGCGTTGCTGTTGTATTTCTTGACCAAAATGCTCACTCCTCACTCCGTTATTTTGCGGACTTGCCGGCTTTGCCCTCTTTGCGGACAATGTGCTCGGTTGCGTATTTGATTCCTTTGCCCTTATAGGGTTCGGGCGGACGCTTCTCGCGGACTTCGGCCGCGAACTGGCCAACCTTCTGCTTATCGGGCCCGGAGATGACGATTGTGTTCGGGTTGGGCACATCGATGGAAATGTCGGCGGTTTCGCTCATGACCACCTGATGGGAATAGCCCAGGTTCATCACAAGGTCCTTGCCCTGTTTCTGCGCCCTGTAGCCCACGCCGTTGACTTCCAGCGTCTTGGAGAAGCCGTTCTGTACGCCCTCGACCATGTTGAACAGCAGAGAGCGGGTCAGCCCGTGCAGGGAGCGGTGCTCCTTGCTGTCGGACGGACGGGCCACCGTGACGGTGTTGTCCTCGATCGTGATCTGCATATCGGGGTGCAGCGTCTGCGACAAAGTGCCCTTGGGTCCCTTGACCGTTACCGCGTTGCCCGCGGCAAGGTCGACTGTCACACCGGCAGGAATCGTTATGGGTTTTCTTCCAATTCTCGACATAACTTAATTCCTCCTACCATACAAAGGCGAGCACTTCGCCGCCAATGTTTTCTTTTCTGGCGCGCTTGTCGGTCATAACGCCCTTCGAGGTCGAAATGATCGCAATGCCGAGGCCGCGCATCACCTTCGGCATATCCTCCGCGCCCGCGTATACGCGCAGGCCCGGCTTGGAGACGCGGCGCAGGCCCTGGATGACTTTGCTCTTGGCAGGGCCGTACTTGAGCACGACCTTGATCATGCCCTGCTTGCCGTCCTCGGTTACCTGATAGCTCTTGATATAGCCCTCTTCCACCAGAATCTCGGCGATCGCCTTTTTCAGGTTGGAGGCGGGGATTTCAACACTGTCGTGCTTTGCCGAGTTAGCGTTGCGGATACGGGTCAGCATATCGGCAATCGGATCTGTAATCTGCATCTGTATTCCTCCTTACGGTCTGTATCAAGACTACCAGCTGGCTTTTTTAACGCCGGGTATCTGACCTTTATACGCGAGTTCGCGGAAGCATATGCGGCAGATGCCGTACTTCCTCAAATACGCATGAGGGCGGCCGCAAATTTTACATCTGTTGTAGTACCTTGTGGAGTACTTCGGCTGTTTTTTCTGCTGTAGTACCAGTGCTTTCTTTGCCATCCGTTATTCCCTCCTTCTCAACCTGCAAAGGGAGCGCCCATCAGGGACAGCAGCTCTTTTGCCTGTTCGTCGGTCTTGGCCGTGGTCACGAAGATGATGTCCATGCCGCGGACCTTGTCGATCTTATCGTAGTCGATCTCGGGGAAAATCAGCTGCTCTTTGAGGCCGAGCGAATAGTTGCCCCTGCCGTCGAAAGAATCGCCGCTGATGCCGCGGAAGTCGCGGACGCGGGGCAGGGCAAGGTTGAACAGCCTGTCGAGGAACTCATACATGCGCGCGCCGCGCAGGGTGACTTTCACACCGATGTTCATGCCCTCTCTGACCTTGAAGTTCGCGACCGATTTGCGCGCCTTGCAGACGACGGGCTTCTGGCCGGTGATTTTGGACAGGTCGGAGACGACGGCGTCGATCACCTTCGCGTTTTCCTTGGCTTCGCCGCAGCCGACGTTGATGACGATCTTGTCGAGCTTGGGGATCTCCATGGGGCTCTTGTACGCGAATTTCTTCATCAGCGCGGGCGCCACTTCTTTAATATACAGTTCTTTCATTCTCTCCATTGTTCAGATCCCCCTTAATCGAATTCCTGGCCGCATTTTCTGCAATAGCGGACCTTTTTGCCGTTGTCGAGGGTCTTGTGGCCGGCGCGCACGCCGGTTTTGCACTTCTCGCAGTAGAGCTGGACCTTGCAGGCGTAGAGGGCGCCTTCGGTCTTGACGATTTCGCCCTGCTGCTGCTGGTTTTTGGGCTTGACGTGCTTGGTGACGATGTTTACGCCCTCCACGATGACCTTGCCCTCTTTGGGGGAGGTCACGAGAACCTTGCCGCGCTTGCCCTTGCTCTTGCCGGAAACGACATAGACTGTGTCGCCGGTCTTGACATGCAGTTTACTCATAATCTTCCTTACCTCCCCTTACAGCACTTCGGGGGCCAGCGACAGGATCTTGGTGTATTCCTTGTCGCGCAGCTCACGGGCTATGGGGCCAAAGATGCGGGTGCCCCTCGGGTTCTTATCCTCTCTGATAATGACGGCGGCGTTGTCGTCGAAGCGGATGTGGGAGCCGTCGGCGCGCTGCAGGCCGTGCGCGGAGCGCACGATGACGCAGCGGACCACGTCGCCTTTCTTGACCATGCCGCCCGGAGCCGCCTTTTTGACCGTCGCGATGATAACATCGCCGATATTGGCATACTTTCTGCCCGTACCGCCCAGCACGCGGATACACATGAGTTCCTTGGCGCCGGTATTATCAGCCGCTCTCAAATAGGTCTCTTGCTGAATCATGGTTTATCCTCCTTTACTACTGGGCTTATTTCGCTTTTTCAATAATCTGGACAAGGCGCCACCGTTTGTCCCTGGACAGCGGGCGCGTCTCCATAATCAGCACCCGGTCGCCGATGCCGCACTCGTTGTTCTCGTCGTGAGCCTTCAGCTTGTAGGTGCGCTTGACGATCTTGCCGTACAGCGGGTGCTTCACCTGCTGGGAGATGGTGACGACGATCGTTTTATCCATCTTATCGCTCGAAACCACGCCGGTTCTGGTCTTTCTCATAGCTCTTTCGCTCATCTGAAAATCCTCCTTTCGTCAGGGAACGCGCTCACGCGCCGCCCCCCAGCTCCTTTTCACGAAGAATGGTCTTGATCAGTGCGATATCCCGCTTGGTTTCGGGGATGCGCAGAGGATTTTCGAGCTGATTGGTCGCGTGCTGGAAGCGCAGGTTGAACAGCTCTTCCTTGAGGTCAACGACCTTTTTATCGAGCTCGGCTACGCTCATGGCGCGGTATTTCGCTCTCTTGTCCTTTGCCTTCATGACTGTTCACCTCCTGCTTCGGAGACGCTCTCCTTCTTGATCACCTTGCATTTGACGGGCAGCTTGTGGGCTGCGAGACGGAACGCCTCGCGCGCCATCTCTTCCGGCACGCCGGCGATTTCAAACATAACCCTGCCGGGCTTGACGACGGCGACCCAGTACTCGGGCGCGCCTTTACCTTTACCCATTCGGGTTTCAAGCGGCTTCTTGGAAACCGGCTTGTGCGGGAAGATCTTGATCCAGACCTTGCCGCCGCGGCGGGTGAAGCGGGTCATGGCGATACGGGCGGCCTCGATCTGGTTGGCCGTGATCCATGCCGGCTCCTCGGTTACGAGGCCGAACTCGCCGTCGCTGACCGTGTTGCCGCGCAGCGCTCTGCCGGTCATGCGGCCGCGCTGAACTCTTCTGTATTTTACTCGTTTCGGCATTAACATCAGTTGCGCCCTCCTTCTCTGTTAGAAGGCCTCCTCGCGGGCTGCTGCTGGGGCTGCTCCACGGAGGTTTTTCTGGATTCGAGCACCTCGCCTCTGTAGATCCAGACTTTCACGCCGATCCGGCCGTAGGTGGTCTTCGCCTCGGCAAAGCCGTAGTCGATGTCGGCGCGCAGGGTCTGCAGGGGGATGGTGCCCTCG
>CAJLRT010000064.1 GCA_905209135.1 uncultured Eubacteriales bacterium | reverse complement strand
TCATAGACGGTACGCAGCGCGGCTTCCATAACGCCGCCGGTTACGCCGAAGATATCGGCGGCGCCGGTGGACAGGCCGAGCGGCTGGTCGAACTCTTCATCGGGCAGGCTCAAAAAGTCGATGCCGACCGCCTTGATCATGCGGGCCAGCTCGCGGACGGTGATGACCGCGTCGACGTTGGGCATGCCGTCGTTCTGCATTTCGGGACGGATGATTTCAAACTTCTTGGCCGTGCAGGGCATGACCGAGACGACGTAGATATCTTTCGGGTCGACCTTGATCTTATCCGCATAGTAGGACTTCGCAACCGCGCCGAACATGGTGTGCGGCGACTTGCAGGTGGACAGGTGGTCGAGCTCCTTCGGGAAGGCATGCTCCACATACTTGACCCAGCCCGGGCTGCAGCTGGTGATCATGGGCAGAACGGCCTGTTCGCCCTTGAACGCCTTGGTGATGCGGTCCAAAAACTCCGTGCCCTCTTCCATGATGGTCAGGTCGGCGGCCCAGTTGGTGTCGAACACATCGTCAAAGCCCATGCGGCGCAGGGCGGCGGCGAGCTTGCCGGTTTCGCAGCAGCCAGGAGCCAGGCCGAATTCTTCGCCGATACCGACGCGGACGGCGGGAGCCGTCTGGACGATGACGCGCTTGCTGGGATCGTTGAGCGCGGCCCAGACTTTCTCGGTGCCGTCGGTCTCACGCAGCGCGGCGACAGGACATACAACGGTGCACTGGCCGCACTGAGAGCAGTCGACATTGCCGATCAGCTCGCCGGCGGCGGGGCCGATCTTGGTACTGAAACCACGGTTCTGGGCGTTGAGGACGTCGGTCTCCTGAATCTGGTTGCACATGGTGACGCAGCGGCGGCACAGGATGCACTTGCTCAGGTCGCGGGTAAAGGCCGGGCTGATGTCCAGGCCCTCGCCGAGGCGTTCGCCCTCATAGCGGCATTCCGTCACGCCCAGTTTCTGGCCGAGCGCCTGCAGTTCGCAGTGCTGGTTGCGGCTGCAGGTGAGGCAGTCGCGGTTGTGGTCGGACATGATCAGTTCATACATCGCCTTGCGGGCCTTGCGCACTCTGTCGGAGTTGGTGTGCACGACCATCCCCTCGTTTACGGGGACGATGCAGGAGGCCTGCAGACGGGGCGCGCCCTCTACTTCCACGACGCAGATACGGCACGCGCCATATTTGTGAATATCTTTATAGTAGCACAGTACAGGGATATCAATACCCGCGCTGCGAGCCGCTTCGAGTATGGTGGATCCCTCAGGGACGCTGACGCTCTTGCCGTTGATTGTGAGATTTACCATTTCCAGCGTTCTCCTTTCTTATTCCTTAATGATTGCGCCGAATTTGCACTTTTCAATGCAGGATCCGCACTTCACGCACTTGTTCGGGTCGATGTGATGGGTCTGCTTCACGACGCCGGAAATCGCCTCCACCGGGCAGGAGCGGGCACAGGCGGTACAGCCGATGCACTTGTCCTCCAGGATGCGGTACTGGACCAGAGCCGTGCAGACACCGGCGGGACATTTGCCGTTGAACACGTGGGCCTCGTACTCGTCGCGGAAGTTATTCATGGTGGAGAGGACGGGGTTGGGCGCTGTCTGGCCAAGGCCGCACATCGCGGTGTCCTTGATGATGCCGCCGAGTTCCTCGAGCATGTCGAGGTCCTCCGCGCTGCCCTTGCCCTGGGTGATGCGCTGCAGCGCTTCCAGCATGCGCTTGGTGCCGACGCGGCAGGCCGTGCACTTGCCGCAGCTCTCGTCCTGGATGAAGTCCATGAAGAAGCGGGCGGTGTCGACCATGCAGGTGTCTTCGTTCATGACGATCAGGCCGCCGGAGCCCATCATGGCGCCGAGCTTGATCAGCGGATCGTAGTCCATGGGGACGTCGATGTTCTCGGCAGTGATACAGCCGCCGGACGGGCCGCCGACCTGGGCCGCCTTGAACTTCTTGCCGCCGGGCAGGCCGCCGCCGATGCGGTAGACGATATCGCTCATTTTGGTGCCGATGGGAACTTCGATGATACCGGAGTTCACAATGTCGCCGGCCAGGGCGAACACCTTGGTGCCCTTCGCCTTCTCGGTGCCAACGGCTGCGAACCAGTCGGCGCCGTTATAGATGATGGCGGGGACGTTGGCGTATGTCTCAACGTTGTTGATGATGGTCGGATATCCGAACAGGCCCCTCTGGAACGGGAAGGGCGGCTTCTGCCGCGGCTCGCCGCGCTGGCCTTCGATGGAGGCCATGAGGGAGGTTTCCTCGCCGCAGACGAACGCGCCCGCGCCGATGCGGATTTCGAGGTCGAAATAGAAGTCGGAGCCGAACAGCTTCTGGCCGAGCAGGCCGTATTCACGCGCCTCGTCGATCGCAGCGCTCAGGCGCTCGACCGCGATGGGGTACTCCGCGCGGATGTATACATAGCCGTGGGTGGCGCCGGTCGCATAGCCGCCGAGGATCATGCCCTCGATCAGGTTGTGCGGGTCGCCTTCGATGATGCTTCTGTCCATGAACGCGCCGGGGTCGCCCTCGTCGGCGTTGCAGACGATGAACTTCTTGTCGCCCTTGGCGTTGTGGCCGGCTTCCCATTTGACGCCGGTCGGGAACCCGCCGCCGCCACGGCCGCGCAGGCCGGAGGCCTTGACTTCATCCACGACGTCCTTGCTGGACATGGTGTCAAGCGCCTTGGCAATGGCGTAGTAGCCGTTGTTGGCGATATAGCTGTCGATGTTGCTGTACTCTATTATGCCGCAGTTGCGCAGCGCTATGCGGACCTGGTCACGGAAAAAGTTGATATCGTCGATCTTGGGGATATGGCGGTTTTCCGCAACGTCGAAGAAAGTGTACTTTTCAAGAATTTTGCCCTCTACCAGATGGGCGCGCAGCACCTCGCGCACGTTTTCCGTGTCAAGGTTGACATAGAAGATGCGCTCGGGCAGGATCAGGATGACGGGGCCGACCGAGCAGGTGCCCATGCAGCCCGTCTCGTATACCTTGGTCTCGTCGGCGATGCCGAGCTTGTCGAGTTCGTCGATCACCGCGTCGCGTACGGCGAAGCAGTTGGAGGATACGCAGCCCGCGCCGGCGCAGACGAGTACCTGGTGCTTGTATTTGCCCAGCTGCTCCTGATACGCCTTCTTAATCGCGTCGAGATCCGCGATGCTGTTGACTTTTACGCTCATGTTTCTTCACCCCCGACTCAATATTCCGCCAAAATGTCGTCGACATTTTTCGGCGTTACATACTTATAGACCGTATCGTCGACCATGATGGCGGGGGCGAGCCCACAGGCGCCGATACAGCGTGCGATTTCAAACGTGAATTTCTTGTCGTCGGTCGTGCCGCCTACCGGTACGCCGAGCTTTTCCTCCAGCGCCTCGACCACGAGCTTGCCGCCGCGGACATAGCAGGCGGTGCCCATGCAGACGCGGATTGTGTGCTTGCCGCGCTCCACCGTGGAGAAGAACGAATAGAACGATACGACGCCGGAAACGTATGAATAGGACAGTCCCAGTTCATCCGCTATGTACTTCAATACATCCTCCGGCAGGTACCCGTACAGATCCTGCGCCGCATGCAAAACCATGATCAGGCTGCCCTCTTTGTCCCGATACGACTCGATGACCTTGGCCAGCAGCGCTTTCTTGTCCTGCTCATGTACCGCGCAGTTGCAGGTGCAGTTTGCTTCTTGATTGCTCATTTTTTACCTCCTATCTCAACGTTGCCCCATAGAAACCATACAATCTTTCCCTATACCTGTTTTTGCAGCAAGACTCAAAAAAATCCGCTGGCACGGCGCAATTCCACGCGCCTGCACTGCAAAAAAACAGTACCCGCCAACGAAATTTTTCTGTCCTGTTACTGGAAATGAAATATGACTTCAGCGCCGTAAAGCTCGTATTTCTCGCTTCCGGCACCATTATAATACCTGAAAAAAAAAGAACTGTAAAGTAAATCTCTCATAAGTTCCAAATAGTTTTTATTATACCGCCCAGGATTCGCCGCATGTGCTATTTTTCGGCTGAAATGGTTTTTTTTGCCGCATAAAATGCGGACTGCCGCGCGCGGCCGGCGGGCGGCGCAGGACTTTTGCAGGCACGCCTGCGCGCCTTTGGAATAGGATAATAGCAACGGTCTATTCTTGCCGGAAGGAGGGATTCGATTGCGGATACTGTATGCGCTGCTGGAGGCGCTCGCCATGGTCTTTGCGCTGTCCGCCGACGCGCTCGTCACGGGATTCGCCTACGGCGCGAAAAAAATAGCGATACCGCTGACTTCCACCCTGCTGATCAGCGCCGTTTGCAGCGCGTTTCTGGCCGTTTCGCTGTATCTGGGCGACTGGGTCGGCGGGCTGCTGCCCCGGAGCGTGACCGGCGCCGTCTGCTTTGTCCTGCTCGCAGGACTGGGCGCTGCCAAAATATTTGACAGCGCCATTAAGAACTTCATTACGAAACACCGGGGGTTCCAAAAGGACATCCGGTTTAAATTCTTCCAGCTCGGTTTCCTCCTGCGGGTTTTCGCCGAACCGGAGGAGGCGGACAGGGACGGGTCGAAGACGCTCTCCGCAAGAGAGGCCGTACTGCTCGCCGTCTCCCTGTCGTTCGACAGCATGGCCGCGGGGTTCGGCTCCGGCCTGGCGGACGCCGAACCGCTGCCGCTGGTCGGCCTGTCGCTTGCCATGAACGTTCTGTGCATTGTGCTCGGCTGCCGCGCCGGACGCAGAATCGCCCGCAGAACCAGTCTGGATCTGGCCTGGCTGAGCGGGCTGCTTCTGCTCGCGCTCGCCGTATCCAAACTCCTCGCCTGAAATTACCGGGCGAGGATTTCCACGCTCTCTATGCGCACGGGCGTGCGCGGCATATCGAGCGCGTCCTTTTCCACTGCCGCAATCCGCATCGCGACGTCCAGGCCGCGCACGACCTGGCCGAAGACGGTGTGCCGGAAATCGAGCCAGGGCGTGCCGCCCGACGACTCATACTGCGCGATCACGTCGGCGGGCCACTGCGCTTCGCGCATCTGCCCGAGCAGGCCGGGGTCGACGCTGTCGGCTGTAACGATGAAAAACTGGCTGCCGTTGGTATTCGGGCCGGAGTTGGCCATGGCGAGCGCGCCGCAGTAGTGGTGCAGACTGCGGTCGAACTCGTCCTCAAAGGGCCGGCCCCATATGCTTTCGCCGCCGCGGCCCGTGCCCTCCGGGTCGCCGCCCTGGATCATAAAGCCCTGAATGACGCGGTGAAAGGTCAGCCCGTTATAATAGCCGTTGTTCGCATGGCCCAAAAAGTTCTCCGCCGCTTTGGGTGCGATTTCGGGGAACAGGGCGACGCCGATATCCCCCATCGACGTGTGCAGGACCAGAGTTTCGCTTTGTTCAAACTGATACATGCAATACCTCTTTTCATTTTATAGTGCGCCGGGGTTATTTCCCCTGCGTGCGCTGGCAGGTCGTCTTCCCGCCCGCCTTTTCATGGTAGGCTCTGCAGGCGGCGCAGTCGCCGTGGCGCGCGCAGGAAGTGTTTTTGCAGGGGCAGTTCGGGTTTTTCATGCATATCCCTCCTTTTTCAGGCCGGAGCGCCGAGCAGGGCCGCGAGCCGGGGGTACGTCGTCCGCAAGGGCCGCCGCGCCCGCGCCGCAGAGCTCCTCCCGGCTTCCGAAGCCGTATAAAACGCCGACGCCGTCGACGCCTGCGGCATGGGCGCCCGACATATCCTCGGCGCGGTCGCCGACCATGACGGCCGACGCGGGCGCAGGCGCGCCGAGCGCGTCCAGCACATAGCGTATGATCTCGGCCTTGGAGGAGCGGCGGCCGTCCATCTCGCTGCCGCCGACAAAGGCAAAGCAGTCCAGAAGGCCGTACTGCTCCAGAATCTGTTTTGTGTACACGTCCACCTTGCACGACGCGACGGCCAGCGTCCGCCCCTGCCCCGCCAGGCCCCGGATCAGACCGGACATGCCGGGGTAGAGCGAATGCTCAAACACGCCTTTTTCCGCAAAATACTCGCGGTACTTTGCCACGGCCGTCTGCAGCCGCTCCCCTGCGAACCCATACTCTTCCGCAAAGGTGCGGTACAGCGACGGCCCGACAAAGCGCGCCAGCGTATCCGGGTTCTCCACCTCGACGCCGAAATGGGCGAGCGCGTACTGATAGGAGCGGGTGATGCCCGCCATGGAGTCGACAATCGTGCCGTCCAGATCGAACAGGACCACCTGTTTTTCTCGCATATTCTCTCTCCTGTGCACTGTTTTCTACTATTATAGCACAGGGGCTGAAAATTGCAAAGGGCGCGTCAGGACCCGGTCGACTTGTAGCGGCGGACGCCGAGCCGCCAGAGCAGGCCGCAGGGGACCAGAAACAGCAGGGACAGCAGCGGCGCGAAAAAGCACAGCACGCTGGAGCTGCGGCCGGTGAGGTAGAGCAGCGGATAGTACTGGAACAGGGCGAGCGGCACGACGCAGGTGAGAAATTTCAGGACCCTGCCGCCGTATACGGAAAAGGGGTAGCTGCCGAACTCGCGGCCGCC
>CAJLRT010000063.1 GCA_905209135.1 uncultured Eubacteriales bacterium | reverse complement strand
ACCACCGAGATCTACACTCTTTCCCTACACGACGCTCTTCCGATCTAGGAGAGCCGGCAGCGCATGGCGGCGTTCGCGGGCTACCAGGTCAACAGCGCGCTCATGCGTGCCGCCAAGCCCGATGCAATGGTGCTGCACTGCCTGCCCGCGCACCGCGGGGAGGAGATCACCGAAGAGGTTTTGGAAGCGCATGCGCAGGAAATATTCGACGAGGCGGAAAACCGCCTGCACGCGCAGAAAGCGGTGCTTGTGCGGCTGATGAGCTGAACGCGCCTGAAATAATCAAATCAAACGCGGCGGGGCCCATTGCGGTTTCGCCGCGTTGCTTTGGAGGAGAATATGAGAAGAGCGGACCGGGAAGTGACGGACTACGGGCGGATGCTGGATATTCTGCAGCAGTGCGACTGCTGCCGCCTCGGCTTTGTGGACGGGGAGGGGGCCTATATCGTCCCCATGAATTTTGGGTTTGAGGACGAGGGCGGAAAGCTTGCGCTGTATTTCCACGGCGCGCTCCGGGGAAAAAAGATGGAGCTTGCGCAGTCGCAGCATACCGTGAGCTTTGAGACGGACAGAGTGCTCGCCTTTACCGGAGGGGCGGACGCCTGCTCGTATACCTGCAGGTTTCAGAGCGTCATGGGCAGGGGCCGGATCCGTCTGCTGGAGTCGCCCGGGGAGAAGGCGTACGGTCTTTCCCGGATTATGGAGCACTATGCGGGGAACGGGGAGTGGACGTTTCCCGCCGCCGCCGTATCGCAGACGGCGGTGCTGCGGCTCGACGTCGTCTCCTGGTCCTGCAAGGAGCGCCTCTGAAACGCTGAAAAAAAGCGCCTGCGGCCGGTTTTCATACCGGCCGCAGGCGCTTTTCGCCGCTCAGAAATAGGGAATATACCGCACTTTCTGGTTGAATGGGTCGTCGGGGAACAGGTATTCGTACAGGTCGATGAAGTAGTCGTCCGTCATGCTCGCAATGTAGTCGACCACAATATCGTCCGGGTCCGCCGTCACGCGGTTCTCCTCGTCCCGGTAGCTCTTGCCCAGAATATAATGGCTGAGGTGGTGCTGATACACCGGCGACTGGAACTGGTTGAGAATCAGGTCCTCGTACAGCCTGCGGTACATGCGCTCCATCATGGGCCGGACCACCGTCTCGTACGGCTCCATTACCTGCTCGTTTTTGTATATAAATTCATAGTTCTCGCCCTTGAGCGTCCTGAGCGCGTCAAATACCTCAGGGTCCATGCGCAGGCAGTCCGCATCCATGCTGTTTTTTACAAGGTTTATCACAATGTTATTGAGAAACTCGATGTTGTTGGCGCCCAGTATGGTCGGGGTGAAAAAAACGTCTTTTGTCAGGTCCAGCTTCCTTGCGTCCTGCCGGTCTTTCCAGATATAGGCGATCATGTCGCTGATGCGGACCACGCAGCCCTCCATCGTGTTGGGGCGCAGCGTTTTGATAAAGGCCTTGTCCGTGTAGCACTGCTCGACGTTCTGCTCAAACGCTTCAAAGCTGTTCAGCCCGCTCGGCCGGTACTCGATAAACTCGTCCTCGCCGTTGTGGCACAAAATCCCGTCCAGAGTCTGCAGGGTGAGGTTGGTTTTCGTAATGGTTTTGAGCACCCGCACGCTGTGTACGTTGTGGTTGAAGTACCTGTGCCTGTCGCTTTGCAGATACAGGTCGCTCAGGTACTGCTCGCCCCGGTGCCCGAACGGGGTATGGCCGATATCGTGGCCCACCGCGATCGCCTCGATCAGGTCCAGGTTGAGCCGCAGCGCCCGCCCGATCGTGCGCGCAATCCGGGAAACAAGCTGCACATGGGTGGACCGCCGCGTAATATCGTCGTTTTTATAAAAGGAAAACACCTGCGTCTTGTCGATATACCGGTTGTACAGAGCGTTGTGCAGGATTTTGTCCGTGTCGATGGCAAACGGCCCGCGCAGGATGTCGTACTCGTTTTTCCGGTCGAACTTGCGCAGCGCCTCCGAATTCTTCGTCGCATGCGCGCCAAGCGCCGCCTCCTCCATGTCCGCGACGCCGCGCAGCGCCGCGTTCGTCGCCGCGTCAAAGCCGAACAGCCGCCGTTCCCGTTCGCTTTCCTGCAGTATTTCTTCCAGTATGTCCTGCGCCTGCTCCGCCATATTTCGCCGCTCCCTCCGACTTTTTGACCTATTATAGCATATCTCTCCGGTGAAAATCAACTGGACGCGTCGCATAAAAAAAACAGGCGGGAGCCAATCTCCCGCCTGCAAGCGGCATGGGTTCAGGAATATAGACTGTCGTCAATCCGCATCCGGAACTGGGTGATGTTGTCGTCGCTGTTGCTGACAAGCCCCTCGAAAAACACAACAAGCCCGTCCGCGTTCAGAATACCGATCCAGCCGTCGTTCATCATGTCCGCTTCCACCGTGAACCGGTCGCCGTACGCAGCTTTCAGGTCGGCGACGGAAACTTTGTCCTTGCCCTCCATCAGCAGCCCGACATTGCCCGCAATCCCCTGCAAATAGTTCTCGTCCGGCTCGCCGAACGGGCTGAACAGCAGGTAGGTGTTGTCGTTTTTGTCCAGGAGATACCACGCGCTGCCGCCCTCCATATGGCTGGGCTCGGGCAGATCGGGGAAAATCTCTGCCAGCGTCTTGTCGAACATGGCCTGGAGTTCGTCCGGGATGATGCCGTCATAGGGGCGGGAGATCGGCCCCATCACTGGCACGGACTCCGATGCAGAGCTGCTGCTCAGGCTTGCGCTGCTGGAACTGCTCGAGCTGCTTATACTGCTGGAACTGCTGGAGCTGCTGCTGGAGACGCTGCTGCTGGATATGGACGAAGCGCTCTGCGAACTGTCCGGATTTTCCGTTTTTCCGCAGGCGGCGAACAGTGTGCAGAGCAGGGCGAACGCGGCGGCCGCCGCGAGAATGCGTTTCATGTCTGTTTTCCCTCCATCAAAGTCGTTTGTATATAGTATAGCGGCGCGCCGCGGCTTTTGCAAGGCTTGCGCGCCGAAAACATTGCAGGCAGGGCAAAAGGCCCCCGTACGGAGGCCTTTTGCAAAAGCGCGCCGGGCTTACCGAAGCGCCTCGAAACGCACCTGAACCGTGCTCACAACAGTCTGTCCCGGAGCCAGGGTCTTGAGCGAACCGTCCCGCTTCGCCTGCGCGTAGCCGTCAATGGTCGCGTTGCCGGGCTCCAGGCCGAGCGCGTAGTCGCCCTCGCCCATCATCTTCCACTCCACAAAGTGGTCCAGCACGTTCTTGTCATAGCTGATCTGCAGCCTCTGTCCGAGCTCCGGGTTGACCACGCCCACCGTCGCCCTGCCGTTCTCGTCGGCCTGCACGTCGTGGTAGTAGCAGACCTCCTCGCAGCCCGCCTGCGGCGGCGTCAGCTCCTCCCATGCGCCGATGTGTTCCTGCGCATGCGCGTCGCGCCCGCGCACAGCGGCGGAGGGAATGCACATCCGCGCCTGCTCGCTCAGAAGCGGGTAGCCGATATTGAAATGGTACAGCAGCATAAACGGCGCGGTTTTAAAGCCGCGGTTTGTGATCTCGTCGCGGATGAAAAAGCCCGCCTCGTCGTACGCGCTGAGAATGGAGCGCTTGAAAGCCAGGTTGTGCCCGAAGAACTTCGCGCATCGCATCGTGCCGGAAAGCACGATCATCGGCCGGCCGCCGCCGTCCTCCACGCTCACGCTCAGGCGTTCCGCCGGCGTCTGCGACAGGCTGCCGTGCAGGCCCAGCGGCGCGCCGTCGCACTCGCTCGGCCTGCCGATGTTTTCCAGCCCGCAGGTCGTGAGGAACCCGCCGGTAAAGCTCTTAAGCAGTCCGTCGCCCGCGTCGTCATAGTAGGCGGGCGCGACAATGCCGGTCGGCGTGAGCAGGCATGCGTTTTTCCCCTGAAAGCGCACCTGATGAATGTCCATGCACCGGTCGGGCAGAACGGTGTAGTCCAGCCCCGCGGCGGTCGACACGTCCACGGCGCGCACGCCGCGCGCTTTGCCCTGGGTCAGCGTGTATTCCTTGACGGAGAAAAGCTGCGCGTCGTTGCCGATATAGCGGCGTTTCTGTTCATAGTCCATGTCCTGTCACCTCTCAGGCTTTTCCGGCTGCGCCGAACAGCCTGATTTTTTCAGCCGCCGCCTGCTTGACGGCCTCCACGGCCGGCAGCACCATGTCCGCCAGCCCCCGGCCGTCGGCATAGGCCGCGGCCGCGGCTTTTCCGCCGGCAAGGCTCAGGTCTGTAAATATGTTCACTTTCGCAATCCCCTTGCGTATGGCGGTGCGGAAATCATCGTCCCCAATCCCGGAACCGCCGTGCAGAACGAGGGGAACGGGCACAGCGGCCGCAATCGCGTCGATGCGGTCAAAGTCGAGCTTCGGCGGGAACTTGTACGCGCCGTGCGCGTTGCCCACCGCAATGGCGAGCGCGTCCACGCCCGTCTCCGCAACGAACTGCCGCGCCTGCTCCGGGTCGGTGTAGTAGTTCTCCGGCACATCGAGCACGTCCGCGCCCTCGGCCGAGCCCTCGTTGTCCCCGACGCGGCCCAGCTCCGCCTCAATCTGTACGCCGACGGAATGCGCCTTGTACGCCATTTCCTTCACGCGCCTTAGGTTTTCCTCAAAGGGGAGGGCGGACGTATCGTACATAATCGAGGTAAAGCCGAGCTCCAGCGCGCGCAGGCAGGCGGCCTCCGACTTGCCGTGGTCGAAGTGGAAGCAGACGGGCACGCTGGCCCGCCTGGCAATAAACTGGAAGTAGTGCGCCAGTTCCTCCATGGGCCAGTATTTCAGAAAGATCTCGCAGGTGCTCAGCAGGATGGGCGCGCGCAGCTCCTCCGCCGCCTCCACAACGCCGCGGACCATGTCCGAAGTAACGGCGTTGAACATGCCGACGGCGTAATGCCCCTCGCGCGCGGGCAGGAGCACGTCGTTCATTCCAACAATCATATTGCAGGCCCCTTATTCAACCTTGAACGTGCGGTCGATGCGCGGGTCGGTAAATACGTCGGTGTCGTCGTTGCTCTGCGAGCTGAACTCGCTCACAATCGCGCCTTCCGGCCCGGCCTGGAACCAGTGCTTTGTGTGCGGCTTCATGGTGAACATATCGCCGGGCTGCAGCACGATTTCGTGAAACGCGGTAAAGTACTCCCTGTCCTTTTCAGGCGGCTGCACCTTGGGATTGGGCGTGGGCTCGCCGTCGACGTATACGTACACCGTGCCGTAGCGGCAGCGGAACGTCTCCTGCTTGCCGGTGTCGACAGGGGGATGCCAGTGCTCCGCGCAGGTCTGGTGCGGGAACAGCATCATTTCCTTGCCGCAGTAGCGTTCGTTGTTTACATATGTAACGATGCAAATGCCGAGGTTGTAAAAATTGTCCTGCATGCCGAAGTCTACGATCTCCAGATTTTCCTTTTCCTTGTCCGTAAGCACAATGTGCGCCTTTTCATAATAGGGCAGTGCCTCTGCGCGTACTTGCTCGTAAAACTCTTTTGTCATAAAATACTCCTCCGTATCATTATTTTCATAGCCTGGTCTGTCCATATTCTATGTCCCTGCGCCTCAAAAGTCAATACCCATCCCGTAAATCATGCCCGCCGCGCCGCGTCCGTCCGCAGTAGAGAAAGCCGCCGAAGAAAACAGCGGCGCAGACGGCGAGATTGAGCCAGAACATACGGCTCTGCACCGCGCCCAGCACAACAACGGCCGCGCCGGCCAGGGCGAGCAGGGGAAACACAAGCCCGTGGAATACGCCGCGGATTTCCCCCTTTCGGTACAGGGCGATCACGCGTATATAGAGGATGCTGTACAGCAGGTAGCTTACCGCGACCGCGATCTCGGATACGTCGTAGCCCGGCAGAAGCTCCAGGCGCACAATCAGATAGTGGAGTCCGAGCATGAGCAGGGCGCATGCGCAGGCGAACGCGGCGGAGGGCAGGGGAATGTCCGCACGCCCGTCCGTGCGCGCAAACAGGCGCGGACAGGGGCAGAACCCGGCCTGCGCCAGCGCGTACGGCATGCGCGCCGCCCCGATGACATAGCCGTTGACCGTGCCCAGGACGGCCGCTGTAATCATCGCCAGTACGACCGTCCCGCCGCTTCTGCCAAGCGCCTGCGCCGCCGCGGCGTAAATATAGCCGTCTCCCAGTTCCGCCATCGCGTCCGGGCCCAGATACAGGCCCGCGCCGATAAAGTACAGGACGTATACGGCGAGAATGCAGGCGGGCGCGACGGCAAGCGCGAGCGGAAGCGTTCTTTTGGATGCTTTGATCTCAGCGCAGACGGAGGTGGCGACGACCCAGCCGTCGAACATGAAAGCGACAGCCGGGATGGCGGCCGCGGCGCGCATAAGGGAGGGGCCGCCCGCCGCCCCGTGCGCCGCGGTCAGCGCGGCGGGGTCGCCGTACAGAAACCCCAGAACGGTCAATCCGGCCAGGGGGGTGAGTTTTACAACGGCCGTCGCGTTCTGGAACAGGCCTCCGGCCCTGGCGGAGAGAATGTTGAGTCCAAACAGCGCGAGAATCAGCACGGCGGCGGTCAGAATCTGCGTTTCCAGCCCGCCCTGCATGCCGAACATGTCCTGGAGGTAGG
>CAJLRT010000062.1 GCA_905209135.1 uncultured Eubacteriales bacterium | reverse complement strand
CTATAATCCTGATTTCTTTGCCGCAACCGGCAAAATCCTATATCTCTATATATACAGTATTTATTATATACAACCGCCCCGGAAAAGTAAAGGAGCATTTCTCGCCCGCGCCCTGCCGCGCCGCGGCGTTTTTTTTGCGCCGCCCCGTGCCAAGCCCCGCATGCGCGCCCGCCTTACCCGCTTCGTTTCCGGCCGGGCGGCCTCCGCGCACCCCGTCCCGACGCCGTCCGCGCCTGGCCGCGTTCCCGCGCCGCGCCCCGACGCGCCGTACCCCTCCTGCGCGCAGAAAAAAGCGGGCGGAGCAAGCGCTCCGCCCGCAGGCGAAAAATCAGATGACAGCCGCGGCCGACATGGGCGGGAGGACAAAACTGCCGTCAAAGCGGGTGAGCCCGCCGTCGTCCACAAGCCGGTACCGGGTCAGCGGCTGGCCGCCGTCCAGCACGGGCGCGACGGTAACGGCGTTCTGCTCGTCGTAGTTGACAATCACCATGCCGCTCGTCCCGTCCGCTCTGCGGAACACGGCGTAATCGCCGAACTCCCGCCCGTCCCCGGCGGCAACGGCCCCGCCCAGCCGGCCCCGCCATTCGCCGTCCCAGAAATACGCGGCCAGGTCGCGGCGCAGGCAGTCCATCTTCATGCCGTAGCGCACCGTCTGCGGGTAGTCGGAGGGCCGGCCCTTAAAGAAGTATGGCTCATAGCTGATGATGTAGCGGTTGAGCAGGCACTGGTTGACCATGGAGCGGTCGTCAAACCCCTGAACGGCGGTCATGATCTGGCCGTGCGGACGCATCAGGCGGCTGACCGGCCTGTGCCCGCGCCCCCAGGTGCGCCCGTAGGAGAGGTCGTATTCGTCAAACTGAAAGTCGTAGAGCGCTTCCCCGGCGAGCAGGAACTTATTTTCCAGCCCGCGCTCGCGCAGAATCGCGCGGAAGCCCTCCGAAAGCTGATTGTCCCACCCGTAAGCGGGCGCGCCGTAGCGGTGTCCGTGCGCCGTGTTGAAGCAGCACAGGGCGGGGGAGTGGTGCATGCACTCGTCGTAGAGGATGCCGTCCGCTCCCAGCTCCACGCACTTGATAAACTCGCGGTTGCAGATCTCGCGGTACGCTTCGCTGCCGAAGCACATGGGGATGAGCCTGCGCGTGTTCACGTTGGCCAGTTGCGACGCGGTCATGTACTGGTACCCCTTGTAGGAGTAGTAATTCCGGTACGGGTCCTGGATGGCCAGCGGCGCATATACGGCTTCAAACTCGTCGGCCGACTGGTCCGCCCAGGTGAACTTGGCAAACAGAATGACCTTTACGCCCATGGCGCGGATCTGTGCGATCGCGTCTTTCAGCTCCTCCCGCGTGCCCAGCCGCGGGTCGGGATCGTGCGAGGGGTTGCCGCGGTCCTGGCCGCCGATGTTCCAGCCCGTCACCTGGAGCGCGCCGATGCCGTACTGCGCGCACTCCTCGCCGATCTTCGGCAGCTCCCTGAACGGAATGCGCAGCTCGTCCTCCGGCGAGTTGAGTTGCACCTGCAGCCATGCGTGCGGCTTCTGCACCCAGCCGGGGCGCATGTATTTATTCTGCGCCTGCGCGTCCCAGTCCCCGCTGATGCGGGTATAGCACGCGGCGCCGGTCTCCCAGCTCCCCCGGTACCCCTCCAGGGCAAAGGGCAGCAGGTCGAACTCCGTTTTTGGCGCGATAAAAGGCATGTGCGCTACGGCGAAACGGGTAAACACGTCCATGCCGAAAGCCCGGTCCTCGGAAAAGAGCCGGAAATCGTTGGAGTTTCGCCAGCCGGGCAGCGCTTCTGCGTGCCAGGTCGCCGCCTCCATGCGCCGCTGCGCCGCGCCGATATAAAGCCCGTTTCCCCGCTCGTCAGCGGCCAGGGCAAAGGGAAACATGGGCGGGTTGTCCATCTCCGGATTGATGGAAAGGGTCGGGCAGTCCACGCTGTGCGTCGCCGTCGGGGTCTCAAAGGTGGGCCACAGCTCAAAGTCGCACATGTCCATATAGTGCCCGTACGAAAGGGCGAACCGTTCGCAGCCCGCGGGCCTGTGCAGGTCGCCCAGGTAGGGGTAGTACACGTTTTCCACAAATACGCGGTCGTTGTTCCGGATGTGCATGCGGAACACGGCCTGGTCGCGCACAATCTCGCACACCGTCTTTACCGTTATGTCATGCTCGCCGCCGTATTCGGATACGATATGGTCCCAGGTGAACTCCACTTTGCTTCCGGAGCATGCGCTTTTCGGCGCCCGCGGCTGCTTGTGTCCCCAGGCGTTGTTGTTCCTGCGCCCGTGGCCGCCGCGGCCGCCGTGGTCCTCCAGCGGCAGCATCAGCCGCCAGGACAGGGCCAGGTGCGGGCGGTTCAGAATTTCCCAGTCCGAGGCTTTGGAGTAGAGGGAGCAGAGCGAGCCGCTGCGCCTGTCAAATTTCAAAACCAGAGAAGCCGTCTCCAGCGTGTAGAACTGTTCCATAATCATACTCTCCTTGTCTTGTCGTCCCTGCGGACAATAGGCGTTGCCGGTTACCAGCTGCACAGTCCCGGCTCCACTGCGGCGTCCGGATTCGTGCTGCCCCGCACGGCCAGTTCGGCCGCGACAGAGCGCAGCCGGGCGGGCTGGGAAAAGTCCTCAATGCGGGACAGGGCCAGCTCCATCGCATACCGGCCGATCAGTTCCGCCGGGACATGGATGGAGGAGAGCGCGGGCGACACAAGCGAAGCGACGAACGAGTCGTCAAAGCCGATCACCCGGACGTCGTCCGGCACGCGCACGCCCGCATCGCGCAGCGCGTTGAGCGCGCCGACTGCCATCTGGTCGTTGGCGGCAAAGACGCCGTCGAACACAAGCCTGCCCTTGACCGCGCGCATGACCGCGTCGTATCCGCTCTGCGGCGAGAAGTCGCCGCAGACGATTTGTCCCTGCGCCCGGCCGGCCGCAAGTGCGTCTTGGAATCCGCGCACCCGGTTCTCGGCGGCCCAGAAATTCTGCGGCCCTGTAATGTGCAGCAAATTGCGGCATCCGCACTCGATCAGGTGCCGCGTCGCCGCCCGCGCGCCGTTGTAGTTGTCCGCCTCCACGGAATCGATGCCGTAGGCGGTCAGGTCCCGTTCTATGCTGATGACCGCGGTCTTTTTCCCGCCTGAGGCCATGAGTTTGAGCTGCTTGAAGTAGTCGGCGCCGTCCGGCCCGGCGACGGTGTCGAGGATGATCGCGTCGAACCGGTTTTTCCGCATGGTCTTCACATACTGCTGCTCCAGCTCGAACTCGTCGTTCGCGTCGATGCACATCAGGTGGTATCCGCGCGCGGTCGCCATGGCGCGGCATTCACGCAGCAGCCGCCCGAAGAACACGCGGCTGAAGTTTGTAATAATTACGCCGATCATATTGGAGCGCGCGCTTTTCATGTTCCGTGCGATCGGGTCGGCCTCATAGCCGAGCTCGTCGATGGCGGCAATAATCCGCGCGGTCGTTTCCGGAGAGACGTATTTTGTGCCGTTAATCATGTTGCTGACAGTGGAGATGGCAACTCCGGCGCGTTTTGCGACGTCGTTGATGGTGGACATATGGCTCCCTCCTTGTTTTTTGAAGCCGGAATGGGCGCACTTCGCCCGTATTCCGGCCGTGTCCTGCAAAAAAGCCAACTGTTATCATATCACAGCGCGGCCGGCCTGTCGAGCGCCGCGCGAAAAAAAAACGGGCCCCGCGCCGGCTTTGCCGGCCCAGGGTCCATACTTATGCCGGCACGTATGCCTTCGGCATCTTTTTTTTGAAGTAGGCGCGGACGCCGTCCGCGTCTGCGGCCGGTACGTCGCGCTTGGGAATCAGGTACATCGTCTCGTAATTGAAATAGACGGCGTAAAAATTCCTGCAGTCGTATACCCGCTGGAATTTGGAAACGCCCATGTTCTTTTTTCGGCCCTGCTGCGCCACATAGTCGGCGCACAGGTAGAGCGTTTTCGGTCCCGGGTGCGCGCCGCTCCTGTCGGCCCGCAGTCGCTTTGCGGCCTGCGCTTCCACGCCGACCGCGAACACGCCGCACAACAGCAGCAGCACGGCCGCGTACACGAGCAGGAAAAACAGGATGTTCGGCGTCTGCAGCAGGATGACGGCGACAAGGCTGATCACAAGCGCCAGCAGCAGCGCTTTTGTAATCGCCTGCCCTGTCCGCTTGAGGCTCGCCCAGTAGAAAAATTTCCGGTAGTCGGCCCGCGTCGGCTCAAACGTCAGGGTGTAAAGCGGTTTGTGTTCCATTTTCATTCCCCTCCGGTAGTCTTTACAGGAGCAGCAGCATCGCCATATCGCGCGCCATCGCCTTTTCAATCGCGTCCATGGCGGCCGCCGCGCCCGACACGTCGGTCAGGAACACAGCCCCGCAGAGCTTGTCATCGTCAAAGTACAGCGCCTTGTACACGCGGGACGCGGGGTCGTCAAGCAGGATGCGCTTGTGCTCCTTTGCGCCGACAGCGCCTGCGGAAAAGAGCTTGAACTCTCCGTCCTCCAGCGCCGTGGCGGGCACGATGGGCGAATATTCTGCCTGCGCGCCGGCCATGGCGAGTCCGGCGGTCCGGCCCTGCGCGAGAGCGGCGGACCACAGCCCCGCAACCCTGCCGCCGAATTCGGCGCAGTCGCCGGCCGCATAGATGTCCGGGTCGCTTGTGCGCATGGTTTCATCCACGAGCACGCCGCGGTTCACCACCAGCCCGCAGCCGCGCGCAAGCGTGAGTTCGCTGCGCACGCCGGTGCAGACGAGCAGGAAATCCGCGTCCAGATGCGCGCCGCCGCGCAGGAGCACGCCCGCGCCGTCGGTGTCCTCCACGCCGGAGTCCACAAGCACGCGTATGCCCAGCCCCTCCAGGTGCTCCTGCAGCCGCTGCGACGCGGCCGGGTCGCCCTGTATGGACAGGATCCTGCCCGAACGCTCGATCACCGTCACCTCCAGCCCGCGCGCGCGCATGGCGAGCGCCGCCTCAATGCCGAGAATGCCGCCGCCGAGCACCGCCGCGGTCCGGGAGCCGCCGATGAGCCGGTCTATCTCTTCCGCGTCGGCCTTTGTGCGCAGAGTGCGCACGGGCAGCCCGCCCTCTTTCTGTGGAATCGGGCAGAACGCGTTCGCGCCGGTGGCGAGCAGCAGCTTGTCGTAGAAAAGCTCGCCGCCGCCGGCCAGAGAAACCCGTTTCTGCGCGCGGTCCACCGCCGCCGCTTTGTCATATACGATCTGGATTTCAGCCCCGGCAAACCCCGCCTCGGTGTCGAGCAGGGCCTGGTCATAGGTCATTTCTCCGGCCAGCACGTCGGAAAGCGCGGGCCGGTTGTAGGGGAGTTCTCCCTCTCCGCACAGCAGGGTGACGGACGCGCGCGCATTGCGCCTGCGTATGGTTTTTGCCGCCTCGCAGCCGGCCGCGCCGCAGCCGATAATCACGAACGCCTCGTCCGTGTCCTCTCGCGCCTCGTCGGTTTCGGCGGCCTCTTCCACAAATGCAGCCGCCCCGGCGCCGCAGACAGGGCAGGGGTCGGGCGGCGCTTCGCCCTCGAACACCATATTGCAGATGGTGCAGCGCCAGCGTTTCTGCGCCGGCTCCGCTTCCGGCTCTTTCACTTCCGGCTGTGCCTCCGGCGCAAAGGCCCCGGCCCCCGCGCCGCAGATCGGGCAGCGCTCGGGCGGCGTTTCGCCCCCGCCCTTCCAGCCGCAGACGGAGCAGACCCAAACGGTATCCGCGCCCTGCGCCGGCTCCGCTTCCGGTTCTTTCATTTCCGGCTTCGCCTCCGGCGCAAAGGCCCCGGCCCCCGCGCCACAGATCGGGCAGCGCTCGGGCGGCGTTTCGCCCTCGCCCTTCCAGCCGCAGACGGAGCAGACCCAAACGGTATCCGCGCCCTGCGCCGGCTCCGCTTCCGGTTCTTTCATTTCCGGCTTCGCCTCCGGCGCAAAGGCCCCGGCCCCCGCGCCACAGATCGGGCAGCGCTCGGGCGGCGTTTCGCCCTCGCCCTTCCAGCCGCAGATGGAGCAGACCCAAACAGTATCCGCGCCCTGCGGCGCGCCCGTATGCGCGCTCTCCGGCGTGTCCGCCGCCGGCTCCGCTGTGCGCAGCGCGGCTGCTCCCGCGCCGCAGACAGGGCAGGCGGCGGGTTTGTCTGCGCCCGTGACGGACGCGCCGCAAACGAGACATATCCAGTTCTTCTCCATCTTATTTCCTCCTGACAAATGTAGTGTGGCCCGTCATTCGCCCCAGATCCGGGCGAGCGCGGCGAATGCGCGCTTGACATACGCGCTGTAGCTGGAACCGTCGTAGTTGACGGGTTTCGGGAATATTTCGAGGTTCAGGTATCCGGTATAGTGCACGTCCGCCATATCCTGCCGCAGCGCGTCCCAGTCGATCGTCTCGTCCAGGGGGATGTGGTGCTGGTCGTCCACGCCGTTGTTGTCGTGCAGGTGGGTAAAGCCCATGCGCGTCCCGTAGCGGCGCACAAAGCCGATGCCGTGGTTGTAGGCGTTTTCATGTCCGCTGTCAAAGCAGAACTGCAGGTTTTTGGAGCTGATATTCTCAAACAGGTAATCGAGGTGGATGTGCGAGCGCAGGTTTTCAAGC
>CAJLRT010000061.1 GCA_905209135.1 uncultured Eubacteriales bacterium | reverse complement strand
AATCCAGATTCAGGTACGCAATACCCGCGGCGCGGACTGTCTCCGCGGCGCGGGCGGCCGCTTCCGCCGTATGGATCCTTCCGAGCAGACGGAGCTGGCCGTCGTGAAAGCTCTGCGCGCCAATGCTGACGCGCGTTACGCCGCTTTCAGCCAGGACCGACGCAAGCGGCGGCGTCAGCGATTCCGGGTTGGCCTCCACCGTCACCTCGCAGCCGGCGGCGGTATGCATACGGGTGCGCGCCGTGCGCAGAATGTCCGCAAGGCGCGCGCCGAGAACTGTCGGCGTGCCCCCGCCGATAAAGATACTGTCAAAGCAAAAGTCGGAGTACTCGTTCCCCGCCCGGCATATATCCGCCTGCATGGCCGCAGAAAAGCGGTCCAGCAGCGACTCGTCAAAACCGGGACAGGAGTAGAAATCGCAGTATGCGCACTTGCTGCGGCAAAACGGGATATGCAGGTACAGCCCTGCGTGCGCCTGGTCCATCCCGCTATACATCCAGCTTCAGCACGCTCATGAATGCCTCGAGCGGCACCTCCACCGAACCGAACTGGCGCATGCGCTTCTTGCCCTCTTTCTGCTTTTCCAAAAGCTTCTTTTTGCGCGTTATGTCGCCGCCATAGCATTTTGCAAGGACGTCCTTGCGCATGGCCTTGACCGTTTCGCGCGCGATAATCTTGCCGCCGATGGCCGCCTGCACAGGGATTTCAAAGAGCTGGCGCGGAATGTTCTCCTTGAGGTTTTCCACCATTTTACGCGCCTTGGCATAGGCCCGGTCGGCATGCAGAATAAAGGAAAGCGCGTCGATCAGGTCGCCGTTGAGCAGAATGTCCAGCTTGACAAGGTCGCTCTTCCGGTAGCCGATAAACTCATAGTCAAGCGACGCATAGCCGCGCGTACGGGATTTCAGGCTGTCGAAAAAGTCATAAATGATTTCGTTGAGCGGCATTTCATAATGGATTTTGGTTCGGTTCGCATCGATATACGACATATCGATAAACACGCCCCGCCGCTCCTGGCACAGCTCCATAACCGCGCCCACATACTCGGAGGGCGTGAAGATAAACGCGTTCACAATCGGCTCCTCCGCATACTCGATCGCTGCGGGGGACGGATAGTTCGTCGGGTTGTCAATCGAGATCATCTCGCCCGAGGTGAGCTTGATGTTGTAGATGACGGAGGGCGCCGTCGTCACAAGATCGATATTGAATTCGCGCTCTATGCGCTCCTGCAGAATTTCCATGTGCAGCAGGCCCAAAAAGCCGCAGCGGAAGCCGAAGCCCAGGGCCGCCGACGTCTCCGCCTCGAAGGTGAACGCCGCATCGTTGAGCTGCAGTTTTTCCAGCGCGTCGCGCAGGTCGGGATAACGCGCGCCGTCGGCCGGGTAGATGCCGCAGTACACCATGGGCTTGACCTTCTTATAGCCCGGAAGAGGTTCTTCGGCCGGGCGCTCCGTCAGCGTCACCGTGTCGCCCACGCGCGTATCCCGCACGTTTTTGATGCTGGCCGTAATGTAGCCGACTTCGCCCGCCTGCAGGGTATCCGTCCGCTCCAGGCCGATGGGGCGGAGATAGCCGACTTCGACCACGTCGAACTCGGCGCCGGTCGCCATCATGCGGATGGTCTGTCCCGCCCGCAGACAACCGTCAAAAACGCGGACATACACAATGACGCCGCGGTAACTGTCGTAGAACGAATCGAAAATCAGCGCTTTGAGCGGTTTTTCCGGGTCCCCTTTCGGAGCGGGTACGTCCGCCACAATCCGTTCGAGCACCTCGGGAATATTCTGGCCGAGCTTTGCCGATATGCGCGGCGCGTCCTCGGCCACGATCCCGATTACGTCCTCAATCTCCGTGATCACCCGCTCGCAGTCGGCTGCCGGCAGGTCGATTTTATTGAGCACGGGTATGATTTCCAGGTCATGGTCGATGGCAAGGTAGGTGTTCGCGAGCGTCTGCGCCTCAATCCCCTGCGATGCGTCCACGACGAGGATCGCGCCCTCGCAGGCAGCGAGGGAACGCGATACCTCATAGTTGAAGTCCACATGGCCCGGCGTGTCGATCAGGTTCAGGACATAGTCCCGTCCGTCCTTTGCACGGTAGTTGAGCTTGACCGCCCGGGCTTTGATGGTGATGCCCCGCTCCCGCTCCAGATCCATGTTGTCCAGAAGCTGTTCGGTCATTTCACGGGCGCTCACAGCCCCGGTCGCCTCCAGCAGGCGGTCGGCCAGAGTGGATTTTCCATGGTCGATATGTGCGATAATGGAGAAATTGCGAATGTTTTCTAGCTGTGACATGCGGTTGTTATCACCTTTGTCCAAAATTAAAGATTGGAGAGCGTCTCCATGACATAGTCGCCGAACTGTTCGCAGGTCGCGCCGTCCGCACGGCCCGTGATCTTATACTTCTTCTCTGTAAACATGCAGATGTCCAGCGCCTTGTCCAGCTTGTCCGCAAGGTCCTGCCTGCCGATATGGGACAGCAGCATCACTGCGGCGCGCAGCATGGAGCAGGGATCGGCGTACTGGACGCGGCCCTCGGTTACCATGCGCGGCGCAGAGCCGTGAATGGCCTCAAACATGGCGTACTGCTTGCCGATATTCGCGCTGCCCGCAGTGCCTACGCCGCCCTGGAATTCGGCGGCCTCGTCGGTGATAATATCGCCGTAGAGGTTGGGCAGGACAAACACCTTAAAGTCGGTGCGGCGCTTTTCGTCGATGAGTTTTGCAGTGGTAATGTCGATATACCAGTCGTCCATCTCAACGGTCGGGAAGTCCTTGGCGACTTCTTTGCAGATTTCCAGGAACCGTCCGTCCGTCGTCTTCACGACATTCGCCTTAGTGATAACGGATACTTTGTTTTTGCCGGATTTGGCCGCATAGTCAAAAGCCAGGCGCGCAATCCGCTCGCAGCCCTGGGCCGTGGCGACCGTGAAGTCAAAATACAGGTCGTCGTCCACGACGATGCCGTCGGAACCCAGCGCGTACGCGCCCTCTGTATTTTCACGGTAGAACATCCAGTCGATATTCTTCTCCGGCACCTTGACCGGGCGGACGTTGGCGAACAGGTCGAGCTCCTTGCGCATGGCCACATTGGCGCTCTCGATATTGGGCCACGGGTCGCCCTTGCGCGGCGTCGTCGTCGGCCCCTTCAAAATGACCTGGCACTTTTTGAGCTCGGCCAGCACATCGTCCGGAATCGCTTTGCCGACCGCGGCGCGGTTCTCGATGGTAAGGCCGTCGATCGTGCGGAACTCAACCTTGCCGGCATCGACGTCGTTTTGGAGCAGGAACTCCAGGACACGGCGCGCTTCATTCGTAATCACAGGTCCGATTCCGTCCCCGCCGCATACGCCGATTGTGATTTTGGGGAGGGTTTCAAAATCGATAAAATCACCCTGCTGTTTCATGTTCTCGACGCGCTGCGCCTGCCTTTTCAGAAGCGCTTCAAACTTTTCGAGCGCCGCTTTGAGCTGCTGATCGTTCATGTTTCCATCTCCAATCTATTATATTGCAATCCTATGTATAAAACTAACTGATTTATTGTATAAAAAGCACGGAGACTTGTCAAGGCATGCCAGTCCTGTTTTTCCTGTTCCAAGGGTTTCGACATGCGCAGCCACAAATCTGCATTACAACGGATTTAGTGACGTTTTTCCCGGCATGTATTTACATAATACATGGAAATATAGTGATTGTTGAAAACGAACAATCCACAGATTCCACATGCTTTTCCACAGGGTAAACGCTTTTATTTCGGAGGATTTAAGCTTTATTTACCATTTACTTACAAGCCCGCAATCGAAAGAAGTGTTTTTCAGTTTGCGCCTGCTTAGTTTACATAACTATGTATTTTGTCATAATTCCTGCGGATGGCTACAATTATACTTCCCGTTTATTTCTCCGGATTGCAGGCCGAGAAACAGCGGCTGTAATTGCAGGAAATGTCCATTGTGGGATACCCGTTGAGGTCGCAGCCCGCAATGTGTCCCGCGGACCATTCATGAAAGCCCTGCGCGCCGATCATGGCTGCGTTGTCCCCGCACAGGGACAGCGGCGGGATATGCGCGGCTCCCCCTGCCGCCTGTGCGCGGCGGACAAATTCCCCGCGCAGCAGAGAGTTTGCGGCGACACCGCCTGCGAGCACAAAAGAGCGCAGTCCCGTGTGCTCCGCAGCAAGAAAAAACTTGTCCAGCAGCGTTTTGACAACCGTTGCGTTGAAGGATGCGGCAATGTCGGCCGCGGGCACGTCGGCGCCCGACTGGCGCAGCCGGTGGACCAGGTTCAGAATATGCGTTTTCAGCCCGGAAAAGCTGAAGTCGTAAGGCGCGTCGTCAAAATGCGTCACAGGCAGGCGGTATGCTTTGGGATTCCCCTGCGCCCCGATCCGTTCTATTGCCGCGCCGCCCGGATAACCGGCGCCCAGGATGCGCGCCACTTTATCAAAGGCCTCTCCCGCCGCATCGTCACGCGTACGGCCGATGACTGTATAGGCAGTATAGTCATCCACCCGGACGATATGGCTGTGCCCGCCGGAGACGACAAGGGCGAGAAAAGGCGGTTTTGCCGGGTTTTCGGCAAGGTAACAGGCGGCGATGTGTCCGCGCAGATGATGCACCGGAATCAGCGGCACGCCCAGGCCGTAGGCCAGGCCCTTGGCAAAGCCGATGCCCGTAAGCAGCGCGCCGATCAGGCCGGGCGCATAGGTGACGGCCACCCCGTCGATTTCCTCCGGTGCAAGCGCCGCCTCCGCCAGCGCCTGCTGCGCGACGGCCGAGACCTTCTCCACATGCTTCCGCGAGGCGATTTCCGGCACGACGCCGCCGTACTGCGCATGCAGCGCCACCTGGGTGTATACAACGCTGGACAGAACAGTCCGGCCGTCTTCCACAACGGCCGCCGCCGTCTCGTCGCAGGAGGATTCAATTGCCAGTATCTTCATTGCTTATCTCCCGTAGTTTTAAACTCATCAATACGGCGTCTTCCCTGGGGCGGCTGTAAAAGCCGCGCCGGATTCCGTCCCGCAGGAAGCCCGCCTGTTCATACAAAGAAACCGCAGCGTGGTTCCCGCTGCGCACTTCCAGATAAAACACCGCAACGCCGCGGCGCGCGCCTTCACATACGGCGGCGCGGAGCAGCCGGCCGCCCACGCCCTTTCTGCGGTGCTCCTCCGCAACGGCGACGGCCACAATCTGGCCCTCGTCGAGCGTCTGCAGCGCAAGGAAATACCCCACGGTACGCCCGCGCAGCCTTGCCACAAGGAATATACTGCCGTCCTCCGCGGCGCGGCGGAGCGCATCTTCGCTCCAGGACTCCGAAAAGCACTGCGCACCGATGGCGGCGCAGGCCGCCGCGTCGCGCCCGTCCGCCGCCTCTACGGCATAACCGTCAGGCATCGGCAGGCTCCTCCAGCACTTTCAGCACGCCGGGAAGCGCCGCCTGAATCTTGTCGCGGCAGCGCCGATACATCTCCAGATTCCCGCCGTAAGGGTCGTCGATCCCCTCGCCGAGCAGATAGAGACGGTCCGCGCTCGCGGGATAGATGGAGACGATCGCCATCATCTGGCTCTGCGTCATACAGAAAATCGCGTTCGCGTTTTCAATATCGTTCTCATTGAGCGGCCGGGAACGGTGGTAGGACATATCGATCCCCAGTTCCTGCAGCGCGGCAAGCGCATTTTCGGCGATGGGCTCCCCATCCGCGGCAAGCCCCGCGCTCGTCGCCTGGACCGCCAGTTCTTTTTCATTGGACAGATGGTTCATCAGGCCCTGCGCCATCGGGCTGCGGCAGGTGTTGCCTGTACATACAAATAAAACCCGTTTCATAATTTCTCCTTATTCTTTTGCATCGTACCAGCTGTATCCGGTGCCGATATCCACTTTCAGGGGGATACTGAGGCCGCCCGCCTTTTCCATCTCCTCTTTGAGGATCATGGCGGCGTCGACCGCCTCCGACTCCGGGCATTCCAATATCAGTTCGTCGTGTACCTGCAGGATGATTTCGGAGGCCATGCCCTCCTGACGCAGCCGGCGCATCACCCGGACCATGGCAATTTTCAGTATATCCGCAGCGCTGCCCTGAATCGGCGTGTTTTTGGCGACGCGCTCGCCGAAGCTTCGCACATTGTGGTTCTGTGCCGCGAGCTCCGGGATATAGCGGCGGCGGCCGAACATGGTCGTGACATAGCCGCACTCGCGCGCGCGTAAAACCGTATCGTCCAGATACCGCTTGATTCCCTGATAGGTTTCAAAATAACTGTCTATATACCGGCGCGCCTCCTTGCGCGGCACTTTGATATCTGCCGCCAGGGAAAAATCCGAGATACCGTACACGATTCCAAAATTGACCGCCTTGGCGCGCGAACGCATCTCCGGCGTGACCATCTCCACCGGAACGCCGAACACTTCGGCCGCCGTCTTCGTGTGAATATCCTCATCGGCGCGAAACGCCTGCCGCATGTGTTCGTCCCCGGAAATATGCGCCAGTACGCGCAGCTCAATCTGCGAATAGTCGGCGTCCACCAGCACGCAGCCGCTCTTTGCGGTAAACATCCTGCGCAGTTGTTTGCCCATGGGCTGCCGCACCGGGATGTTCTGCAGGTTCGGCTCGGAC
>CAJLRT010000060.1 GCA_905209135.1 uncultured Eubacteriales bacterium | reverse complement strand
TCTACACTCTTTCCCTACACGACGCTCTTCCGATCTTGTGGAACCGGCACAAGGATACGGGGCGAAGCACGGCGGACATATTCCGTGAATATGGAATCCCCATAGTCCGGGCCTCCAACGACCGCGTCCAGGGCTGGTACAACCTGAAAGAGTGGTTGAAGCCTTACGAGGATGAACAGGGCAGGCCTGCGGCGAACCTTGTTATATTCAGTACATGTAAGAATCTGGTGCGCACACTTCCGGCCGTGCAGATTGACGAGCACAACCCGAACGACGTTGCGCGGGAACCGCACGAGCTGACGCATGCGCCGGACGCATTGCGGTATTTTATCGCGGGACGACCGGTGCCGAACCGCCCGCCTGCACCGAAAAAACACTATAACTTTGAATCGGAAAAGCCGAAGCCGAAACCGTCTGGATACGGGGAAAGGATTGTGAGAATATGACATATGCATTGTGCGCCCTTGTGGTGATCGTTCCTCTGCTTGTGCTGTATGCGTACAGGCTGGGCGAAGGCAAGGCGGCCCCCGCAGGCGAGGCTGTCAAAAAGACGGTGCGGGAGTGTGCGCCGAGAAAAAAGGCAAAACCAACGCGCGAGGACTTGATTGCGCAGAATATCGAACGGTATAACGGAACGGCGGGCAATCAAATCAGGCTGGAGGAATAGCTGATGGCAAAAAAGAGGGAGTTTACGACAACGCAGACATGGGACGATTACCAGCGAGGCCTGGACTATCTGCGCCGCCGCAAATATTTTGACGATATGGACAAGGCGAACCGCTTCTACATAGGCGATCAGTGGTACGGTTTGCAGGCGGGCGATGAAACGCCGCCTATGTTCAATTTTATACGTCCGGTGGTGAAATATAAAGCGTCCGTCGTAGGCCAGAACGATCTGGAAATCGTGTACAACCCGATGGACGCTACAGGTATGGAGCGGGAGCTGTACGACGCGACATGCAACGCACTCAACCAGCTTGCGGCGCAGACCTGGGAGCGGCTGAAACTGTCCCGCGTGCTGTGGGACGATATAAAGGACAGCTTTGTCATGGGCTCAAAATACCGGTATTTCTATGTGGAGGACGGACAGCGGATAGAAATGACGGAGATTTCCCCTACAAACATATTTTTCGGGGACGAGCAGAACGCCAACATACAGGAGCAGCCCTATATCATCATATCCCAGCGCCGTCCGGTTCAGGAGGTACGGGACGAGGCGAAGCGGCTGGGCGTGAAAAAGGAGGAGCTGGATAATATTCAGCCTGATTCGGACACGGACAACGAGCTGGGCGACGACGCGGACGAGGAGGTAAATCAGGGCAATGCACGGTACGGGAAGTGCACGACGCTGGTGCGCTTTGAGCGTATAGACGGGGTATTGTATGTATCGCGCGCGACGCGCACGGTTGAATATCAGACCCCGACTGCGATAGAGGGGATGACGCTGTACCCGATAGCCGGAATGCTGATCGAGCGGATCAAGGGTATGGCGCGCGGTATGGGCGAAGTTCTCCCCCTCATTCCGAACCAGATTTCCGTCAATAAGCAATTGTACCGGATTGAGCAGTCTCTTAAACAGTCGGCGTTTCCGCGCCTGGTGTATTCGCGGGCTATAGTGGAAAACCCGGAAGATATAGAGGCGGTCGGCAAGCCGCTTAGTATTGAAAACGCGAACGCAGGGGATATACGCAACTATATATCCTATTTGAGCGCCACGCCCATGTCGTCCGACGCGTACTCCTTCCTAGACCGAGTCATCAATGTGACGCGCGACCTTGCCGGAGCCGGTGACGCGGCGACCGGCGCGGTAGATCCGACAAAGGCGAGCGGTACGGCGATCCTTGCGGTGCAGCGTTCCGCAGAGCTGCCTGTCACGGAGGCGGTGGAGGCGTATATTCAGTATTTGGAGGATATTGCCCTGATATGGTACGACCTGTGGGGAACTTATGCGGTAAACGGCTTGCAGATCACACAGTTTGAGACCGAACGCGGTGCGGAGGGATCGGTGACAATACCGAGCGCCGAGCTCCAACGCATGAAAATACATGTTCGCATTGACGTATCTCCGTCCGCTCCGTTTGACAAGCTCGCACAGGAGCAGAGCTTTGAAAACCTGCTTGCAGCAGGACACATCACGTTCGAGGAGTATGTAGCGCTTCTGTCCGACAGCTCCGCCATGCCGAAACAGAAGCTTGTGGATTTGTTAAAGGAGCGGGAGCGGAAGCTGGAAGAACAGGCACAGGCGCAGACAGCGCCGGAAGTGCAGGGTATGCCACCGGGACCGGATGCGTCAGCCACGCCGGATATGGCGGGTCTGCCACCGGAGATGTTCGTACCAGGTGTGCCGACAGGACAGGCCATGCCAACAGGACAGATACCAACAGATGGTTTTCCCGCGATGGGTTAAATCATAAATTCGCAGGCAACGCGTAAAAATCCAAAGGAGCAAAAAATATGGAAGAAAACACGACAGGCGTAAACGTGCAGGAAGCCGCCGCCCCTGCGGAATCTGTGGAAGTTGAAAGCGTGAATCAGCCTGCGCCCGCCGCCGAATCAGCCCCCGGCGAAGCTGCGGGAGCGGTTGAGGATTCGGGAGCCGCGACCGAACAGCCGACACAGACAAAAGAGGAGAACGCAGCGTTTGCCGCCATGCGCAGACGCGCGGAACAGGCCGAGCGCGACCGGGACGCGGCAAAACAGCAGGTCGATCAGCTTTCCAGGCATGCGGAGGGCTACAGCAAACTCCGCTCAACGGTAGAGGGTGCGTTGCAGACCACGCTTCCGGACGATCCTGATTCGGCGGTGGACGCGTTTAATGCCGCGCAATGGGGCGTTACGGCTGACGAAGCCCGTACCCGCCGTCTGGCAAACGAGGCGGCGCAGCGTAAGGAGCTGGAGAGGAACCCGGCGTATCAACAGCTTCTGAACGAGAAAAAAGCACTGGAAGAAAAGGCGAACGAAGCGGAACGCCGCATGGTCCTGGCTGCTATTCAAAAGGACGTGGACGCGATTGCAAACGCCTTTCCAGATGCGCGGATTCAGAACATCGGCGATATGGACGAGGACACCCGAGACGCTTATGTCGCACTTATGCGGACGCGCAAGTATCAGGGAAAGCCCGTAGAGGCATATGCGCTTGTTACCGGGCGCACTGTGCCGGGCAAAAAAACGGCGCCGCCTTCAACCGGCGCGATCAAAAACACAGTAGTCGAGCAGCCCAAGGACTTCTACACCCCGGAGGAGGTGGACAAGCTGACGGACGCGGACTACAGGCGGAATCCCAAACTTCTGGACATCATCCAGAAATCTATGACTAAATGGAGGTAAGGTAATATGGCTTACAGCAATTTCAAGCCTACGGTTTGGAGCAAGCACATCCAGCGCGAGCTGGAAAAAGCAACGGTTTTGCAGGAGGACTGCAACACGGAGTTTGAGGGAGAGGCGAAAAAGGGCGAGCGCGTCAAGATTCTGGGCGTGGCGCGTCCCACCATCGGCACATATACCGGCCAGGACATCGGCGCGCCGGAGGACGTGCCCGACACCGCGGTGTATTTGCCGATAGATCAGGCCAAGTTCTTTAATTTCGGCGTGGACGATGTGGACAAGGCGCAGAGCGTAGAGGGCCTTATGCCCGCGCTGATGGCCGAGAGTTCGCAGGCGCTTGCGATTGAGCGTGACAGGTATATCGCGTCTCTTGCAGTGGAAGCGGGCGGATTCTCCAATTCCACGTCCGTCACGACCGCAGACGCGGCCAAAACTGCGGTGGACAAGGCGTTTGTGTGGCTGTGGGAGCACGACGTGAAAATCGGCGACGATGTGGTCATCACCGTTACGCCGTGGTTCTACAACCTGTTCAAGGACAAACTTACTACCGTTGCGACGGACAACATGGAGATCCTGCGCAAGGGGCTTGTCGGCACCTACAATGGCGCGCGGGTCAAAATTTCCAATCTGCTCTATAACGACGGGACGGATGACTATTTGATGATCCGCACCAAGAAAGCGATCGCCTTTGCAGGCCAGATCAACGAAACCGAGGCATACCGTCCCGAGGGTCTTTTCAAGGACGCGGTAAAGGGCCTGGACACCTATGGGGCTAAAGTGGTACGCCCCAAAGAGCTGTACGTTGTCAAGGCGCACAATTCGTAAGGAGGGGTAACAGATGGCAGTAGCAGAAATCAAGGCAACCAAGATCGGCGCATGGAATGCGGCGGAAACTCTTGGGGACGCGACATCGGTCGGCACGGACGGCGGGTACATGGCGTGGGATGAATCGGACGACAAGCTCGTCCTGCTGCTTGAAGCGGCGGCGCTTGCGACCGTAACGGTTCAGGCTGGCGGCGGCATTCAGGGCGTAAATGATCTCTCGGTAAGCGTCCCTGCGGGCGGTTCGGTCCTGCTCGCGCTGGAAAGCGGCCGGTTTAAGCAGGTAAGCGGAAGCAATAAGGGGCGGCTCGTGCTCGATACGACTGCGGCAGTCAGCGTAACGCCGATTGTAATGCCCTGAACGATGTAGCGGGGGAGGGCAAGCCCCTCCCCCATCAAACAAAAAGGCGGTGCGGCCATGACATGGGGAGAACTGAAAAGCAATTTAATCAATCTGGGGTTTGAGACGGATAAAGCATACGGGGAGAAACCTTTGCTGTTTATTCAGGCCGTCAATCGGGCCATGTCCCTGATTGTAGGTACAGTTCGGTTTACGCAGAAAAAACTGACGGTTACAACGACTGCGGAAAAAGAGGAAATCAAGGTAGAGGCTGAACGTCTCAACCGGATTCTTAGCATAAGGCGCGCGGGGGAATCTTATCCCGCAAACTATACAATTATAGAATACAATGTGGTGCGTTTCAGCGAGCCGGGCGAATACGACGTGTTTTATTCCGTATTCCCGCAGAAAATCGACGAGGCGACGCAGGACGCGTACATTCTGGATATGCAGGATGACCTGTTGCAGCTCGTGCCGCTACTGGCGGCTCACTATATATGGCTTGACGACGATGAACGCAAAGCCGTGATGTATTGGAACGAGTACGACAGCCTGAAACAGGAGATCATGATGCGGGATGCGTCTACCCAGGCGGTGCGCGTCCGCGTTGAAACGGGGTGGCGCAGTGGGACAGTTAAAAATACCGGCAGAGCCTAAGAAGTACCAGGCTACATACCGCGACCTTGCGGGCGTGGATTTATCGAGCGAGCAACGGAATATATCAACAACCCGCGCAAGTTCCTGCGTCAATATGTTCAAGCGGTATCAGGACGGTTTCACGGATTTTATTGAGACGCGTCCGGGCCTGCGCGTCCTGCACGACTACGGCAGCCGGATCAACGGCGTATACTTTCTGGAAATCCCACAGCTTTTGCTGATTGTGCACGCGGGGACAAGCCTGTATCGCTCCACGGGAATAGACGGTATCCCGGAGGAGATTTACAGCGGCGTACTGGACACATATTCCACCGCGTTTGTGCATGAAAAGGCGCTGTATTTTCTGGACGGCGAGCATTATCTGCGATATGACGGCGCGGCCTGCACAGCGGTAACGGGATATGTCCCTGCAACAAGTATCGCCCGTACTCCGGAGGGCGGCGGTACTGTGTACCAAACTGTAAATATGCTGACGAACAGGCGCAAAAACAGTTTCAGGGGCGACGGCACGAGTAAAGAATACCACCTCGACGCGACCGGACTTGACGACAGCACAGTCACGGCGGAGGTAGACGGAGAGACAACAACCGCCTTTACGGTCAATAAGCAGACTGGCATTGTCACCTTTTCCACCGCCCCGGCCATTCCCGGCGGCGGCGACGATAATGTCGTTATAGAGTTTGGAGTTTCGGTGACGGATAATGTAACGCCCTGCACGCGCGCCATTCCGTTTGATAACCGTTTTTTCTATTTTGGCAACCCGGCCTACCCGAATGTGTTCTGGCACTGCGAGCTGGATAATCCCGCCTATATATCCGATGTGGGCTATGTCAAAGTCGGGGACAGCAACAGCCGCATTGTGGATATGGCGGTGCAGGACGGCAGCCTGATCGTTCTGAAAGACGGGAATCAGGATGCGTCATCTGTTTTTGTCCACACGCCCACGCTGGACTATGACCTTGGCCGGGTGTACCCGTCCAGTCAGAGCGTTATATCTGAGGGCTGTGTCGGCGGCGCACGTTCGTTCCGGGACGATCTGGTATATATGTCTGCGCGCGGCGTAGAGGGCATTACGTCGCCCACAGTCACCAACAGCGAACGTTCCCTGAAACACCGCAGCACGCTTATTGACAGCGCGCTTGCGGCAGAGAGCCTATCCAGCGTACAGACGGAAGAATGGAACGGTTATTACTGCGCGCTGTTTGGCGACACGATGTATCTTGCGGACAGCCGGGGCACGTACAGCGCAAACGGCAGCTTTGAATACGAGTGGTTCTATTGGACGGATTTGAATATAGGGACGGCGGCCGGGCGCGTTCTTAAACAGTACGAGGGGGAGCTGTACTTTGGAACAGACGGCGGCGACCTGTGCGTGTTCGACGGCGACAAGGACGGCACCGACCCTGTTTACTGTGAATGGGTATCCCGTGCAGAGAACGGAAACACCAACGCCATGCTAAAAACAGTCAAGCCCAAAGGCGCATATGCGCTTTTGAA
>CAJLRT010000059.1 GCA_905209135.1 uncultured Eubacteriales bacterium | reverse complement strand
TGCTCTTCCGATCTATTATACAAAAAAACACAGGCAGGAGGGAGAAATATGAAGGACAGGAACAAGGACCGCGCACTACACAGGGCCGTCCTTTGTATATGCCTCGTCGCGCTCGCGGCGGGCGTCACTCTCCTGCTCCTGTTCTGGCTTGGCAGCCGGGGCCCAAAAAAGGCGGAAGCGCTGGACGGCGTGGAGATGGAGTCCTATTTTGAGGACGGGGAAAACGCCTCCATCGCGGTGCATTACCCGAAAACGGGCCGCAACCCCGTCGATGTGCAGGTGCTGCGCTATATAGACGAAACGCTGGCGGCTTTCCGGTCGAAAGTCGGGCAGAGCAGCGCGAACCGGCACAACGAGCTCAACGTGTCGTTTGACGTGTACCGTTACAGCCCGCAGATCATAAGCTTCAAATTCAACGCCTATTCCTATACCGCGGCGGACGGCGGCGCAGCCGCCTCCCTGCGCACCATGACCTTCAACCTCGACACCGACGCGCAGTACGCGCTGGAAGACCTGTTCGGCGGCGAAAATTACCTGCAGACCCTCTCGGAGAAAGCCGCGGCCGCACTGGCGGACAGCGGCGCGCAGGCCGGGCTCACGCAGCTTGCCGCGCAGCTCTCGCCCGCGCCGGAGAACTTCCGCTATTTTGTGCTGGACGGGCCGAACCTGCGCCTGTTCTTCCCCTCCCTGCGCACGGACGGCGCGGCCGGACCCACCGAATCGGTCAGCATCCCGCTCGCAGAGCTCGACGCCGTGCTCGCCGACCCGTTCCGGACGCAGGCGGACGAAACGCCCGAACCTCCCGCCCCGGAGAAACCGTCCGTCCCGCCGGCGCAGCCGGAGGACGACCCCTGCAAGGTGCTGACGGACACCGGCCTTGCCGACAAAAAGCTCGTTGCCCTCACCTTTGACGACGGGCCCAACCCCGATACCACCTCGCAGCTTCTCGACATACTGAAGCAGGAGCAGGTGCACGCCACCTTTTTCGTGCTCGGCTCCCGTGCGCAGTACTATCCGGAGCTCGTCCGCCGCGCGGCGGACGAGGGACACCAGATCGGCACCCACACCTACGGCCACAAACAGCTCACCAAGCTCACCGATAAAGAGCGCAGAGACGAAATCGAACGCGCCAACGAAGCCATTGAAAACGCCGTGGGCGCCCTGCCCACCGCCCTGCGCCCGCCCTACGGATCGTACAACGACGATGTAAAGGCCGACGCGCACATTCCGGTCGTCAACTGGTCGGTCGACCCGGAGGACTGGAAATACCGCGACGCGGACACCGTCTGCGAACACATCGTCTCCGCTGTAAAGGACGGCGACATCGTCCTGCTGCACGACATTTACCAGAGCAGCGTCGAGGGCGCGCAGAAGGCCATACAGGCGCTCAAGGCGGACGGCTACACCTTTGTGACGGTCGAACAGCTTCTCAACGCGCGCGGCGAAGCCGAGAGCGGCGAGGTTTACAGCGCCATGCACCGCTGACCCCGCGCCGCCGCGCATTTGCCCGCCACGCCGCCCCCGCGGCGGCGGCGTGAATCCGGCTGCGTGCGCCGCAGAACCGGACAAAGGCGGGGCTGCCACCCATCCCCCCCCGCAGCCCCGCGGCACGCGGCACAGGCCGGAGGACAGTTTCTGTCCTCCGGCCTTAATCTATCCGGCGCTCTTCCGCACGGCGCGGCCGCCCTGCGTCAGCGGCAGCGGCGAGGCAGCAGCAGGCGCTTGGTTTCGGAGATGGCGCTGCCGTCCACCCCGTTGAGCTCGCGTATGCGCTCCGGGCTTACGTTATAGCGCTTGGCGATATCCCAGACCGGCTCGCCCGCCGTAGCGAAGTAGACCGATACGACCGGCAGGCCGCTCGTTGTCTTGGCCCGGCTCTCGTCTACCTGCATGTCGCACAGGTACTCCTCCCGGCGGCTTATATAGACGCCGATCTCCGCATAAAGCTGGATTTTGAGCTCCAGCTCGTTTTCGCCGACCGGCTCGGCGATGACCGACTGAATCGTCGCCTCCGGTTCGTAGCGCATGTTCGCGCCGGCCGTGACCTGGAAATCGGCCTCGAAAGAAACCGATTTATCCACGCTGATCATCTCCGCCTCGCCGTCGAGGCACAGGATTTTCAGGTCGATCCCGCCGCCGAGCTTGACGACGGCGCCCACCGTCTCGCTCGTGTCGATGCGGACGGCGCCGGTCACGTCGCACACATCGGTAATCCCCTCCGAGACCGCCACCCGCTGCTTGATGGTCGCCGTGCCGCGCACCGTCCCGGTATACTCCTCAAACGCCGCCGTTTTCAGCTCGGTCGTCATTTCAAAGCCGGTGTTGAACGCGTCGCAGATCAGCTCCGTCTCGGCGGTGCGCAGGGCGACGGCGTTGGCGGAGAGGGTGAAATCGTATTCAAATACGCTCCGGCTCCCGTCCACGGACTCGGTCAGGTTGACGTTCATGTCGCACACGCCGAATTTCACGCTGCAGTCGCAGCCGTCGTCCACGCCGTCCACGTCCACAATCTGCGAAAAGGGGAATACGAACGCGGCGCTGTCGACCCGGTCGTCGTCGGTCACGTACAGGGTGCGCACGTTCAGCTCACCCTTGGCGATGACTTTGTTGTTGATAATTTTCTGTTCCTTAAACATTGCGAACGCGTCCGTGCGCAGCGGAGCGCCGACCATGCCCTGCCCTGCGTCGAGCTCGCCCGTCTCCGCGATCTTGAAGAATTTCTCGCCGAACCCGACCATTTCGGATACGCGCACAGGCTTTGTGAGCAGCAGGATCTCCTCGCCCGCCGCCGCGGGCAGGCTGATCTGGCGCTCCGCCGTAACGCTCGTATATATGCCCAGCACCGCCTTGAGCACGCCTTTGCGGCTGGAGAGCAGCTTGCAGCTCACATACTCCGTCTTGGCCCGGGAACGGACGTTGCCCTCCAGCTCGGACGGCAGTTCAAACACATGCGTAAAATCGGTCTGGCAGGTATAGCTGCACAGCCCCTTGCCGTCGCCCGACTGGTAGAGCAGCACAAAGAGCAGGTTCCCCTCCACCGAGAGCTTGCCGGCGCCGAGCCGGTTCTGGCGCACCATCGGGATGGCCTCGGTGCGCACAATCTTCATCACTTCCGGATAATAGTCCGGAATCACGACTTCCAGCTCTTTAATACATTCGCTGCACGCCTCGAACACCTTTTCGCTGACCCTTACCGCCCTGCGTGACATATCCATGAAAACACCTCATTCACTGTTTTATCTATCCATCAAAAGTTTACCGGTACAGCACATATATATTGTACGCAGCGGCGTTTTATGCCAAATAAGGCGAAAAAAGCAAACGGGCCGGCGCCTGCCGCGCCGCACCCGGTTTGCTCATATGTATGCTGTTTTCCGACTATTTCCCGCGGCCGATCTTGAAAATGGCCCGGAGAAACCCGCCCACAAACCGCGGCGGCCTTACGACGACTACTTTCATACTGCTTCCTCCCGTTACTTTACAAGCAAAAATCCCAAAATCAGTAGGATGAATGCGAGCAGGAACACAATTACGCTGTAAGGGATGACCATGGAGATGAGAATGCCCGCCGCCATACCGATCAGCAGCATGCCCACGCCGTATAGCACGCCCTTGCCCCTTCCGCGTCCGCACATCGCCACCCATTCCTTTCACTCGCATCTATTGCAGTATATGCCCGCCGCCCGTTTTGTGTGTGCCGGCCTTTGCCGCTTGCAGAGGCCGAAGGAACGCGGCATGCCCGCCGCCTGCCCTCACCCGGTCTGCGCAGGGGCGCAGAGAGAGCGCACGCGCCGCAAGCCCGCCGGAACGCCCGGAAAATGTCCGGAGCCGGGCCGCGCCGCCGCAGGGCTGTACCGGCCGCAGCCGCCGCCCCCGCCGCCCGCGCCTGCATGCACGGCCCCGCGCCGCCATCGCGCATGCGGGTTTGCGCCCGCGCCTCCGTCCGGCCCGGACAACGACCGGAGAGCGCGTAATATGCGGCCCTGCGCCGCACGACTGCGGCCCATTCCATTTCGCGTCCATACTCCATTGCTTTTTACTTCAAAATAGGGTATCATATTTTGCAGGAGGTGTTGTTCTGCATGGAACCGAAACCCTTTTTCAATGAAACAGCGTATCAGAAAACAAAGAGAAAAATCATTATACTGGCGGTTATTGTTTTATTCGCCGGGATTCTGGGCGGCTCATTACTCATCGCCGCCGGAATATCCCGAAGCTCCGGAATTGACACAAACGCCGTAAAAGCACAGCGGGATGAAGAATTTCACGCCAACGGATTCAGTTACAGATATTATGAGCTGTCCGACCTGCTGGACAAATCAGAATCCGCTTCTGTTTTCTATTTGGCCGGCGGATTTATCATCATTGCGGCCTGTATGGGCGGGGCGTCCATCTATAAATTTGCCATGCGCAGAGAAATTGCGGCGTTTAAAGCGCAGCAAGTGATTCCCGTTGCAAAAGAGGGAATGGAAGCGCTGGCGCCGGCTGCGGGAACTGCGGCAAAGGAAATCGCGAAAGGCGTCCGCGAGGGAATCAACGGCCGGGAAGAATAATTTTTCAAAAGGCGGCCCGCCTCCTTCTGTGCTCCCCTTTTCTCTTTTGAACGGCGCTCTTTTTGCAAACGCGCAGCGCAGCGCCGCAGCCGTCCCTTTTATGCAGGATTTTTCCACAAAGATCTCTTCGCGCATGCTGTTCATTCAGTGGCTGCTGGCGCCGCCGGCTTCAGGGTACGGACTTCACTGGGGGCCCGGAAATCCATGAATCTGACGGCCGGGCACACCGCCCCTGTAGGCAGTATATTCAGCGGCGGCGCGGTTCAGCACACCATTTTGCGCACGGCACAAAAACAACCCGCGCGGCCCCTGTTGCGCGGCGGCGGCGTTTATAGTAGAATAGAGCGCAGAAAAATCCCGCGCAGAAATGAAAAGAGGAATGAAAAATGGCTAATATCTGGCACAGCATCGCCCCGGAACGCATTCAGCCCGAGGACTTTATCGCCATCATCGAGATTGAAAAGGGCAGCAAGCGAAAATACGAGCTGGACAAGGAAACCGGCCTGCTCGTGCTCGACCGCGTGCTGTACACCTCCACCCATTACCCCGCCAACTACGGCTTCATTCCGCGCACCTACGCGGACGACGGCGACCCGCTCGACGTGCTTGTGCTCTGCAGCGAAGCGATCGACCCGCTCGTGATGGTGCGCTGTTATCCCATCGGCGTCATCAGCATGGTGGACGACAATATGAACGACGAAAAGATCATCGCCATCCCGTTCGGCGACCCGACGTACAGCTCCTACCGCGACATCAGCGAGCTGCCCGCCCATATCTTTGACGAAATGCGCCACTTTTTCTCGGTATACAAAACCCTGGAGGGCAGGCAGACGGCGGTCGACGCGGCCATGGGCCGCACCGAGGCCGTGCAGACGGTGGCGCGCGCCATCCGGCAGTACAACGAATCCTTCCTATAATCCGGCCGCGCCCCCTGCCGCCGCGCCCCAATGCGGGCGGGAAAGAGGGCAGGCCCCGCCCGCGCCGGACGCGCATAAAAAACAACGCCTGACAGGTCGGGCGTTGTTTTTCATTTTCCGGTTAAACCTGCCAAACGCAGGCCTGCTTTTCCCGCACAATCCGCGTCCGGCTCGTCTCCCCCTGTACGCGCGCTCACCACCGCCGTTTTCTGCGCCGGCGTGCGCGCGGATACTCCGTCCGCACCCGCGCCGTCCGGCTCTCCGGCGCGTCCTCCGTCCGGGCTTCGCCTGCAGCGTCCGCGTCCGGCAGGGCGCCGGCGCGCGGCGGCACAGCCGCCCTGCGGTTTTCCACCGCGCCTCGGTACTGTGCGTCCATCCGTCTGCGAAGCGCGGGCGGCGCGCCGGCCATGGCCCTGCGCAGCGCCTCGCCGTCCGGGCAGGCCTTAGCCGGTCCGTCCCCGCGTTCATCCACGGCGGCGGCGCGCATGCTCCTGCGCTCGCGCTCCTGCCAGGCGGCGGACGCATCGTCAAACAGGAAAGGCACGAGCAGCTCCTTATCCCACGCGTCCACCGGCGTGTCCGCGCGCAGTGCCTTTTCCTCCGGCACGGCCGCTGCCTGCGGCGCGGGCGCTTCTGTCCGGGCCGGCCGCCCAAAGTCCCTTTCCAGCGCGGGTCTTTCCCCCTCCGGCACGCCGGGAGCAGACAATCCGCTGTCACGCGGCGCTGCGGCTGCCGGCGTATGGGCCGGCTCGGTTCTTTCCCGGCTGTCGCCGGGTTCCGGCGCGTCCGCGCGCAGTGTCTTTTCCTCCGGCACGGCCGCCGCCTGCGGCGCGGGCGCTTCCGCCCGGGCCGGCCTGTAGGCAGGCGAACGCCACTCGTACTCCGCCGGCGCGCTTTGCGGCTGTACCGGAACGCCGGGCGCGGCCGGGGCGGCCTGCGAAGGTGCGGCCTGCAAAGGTGCGGCCTGCGAAGGTGCGGCCTGCGCCCCTGTGTCTGTACGGTCCGCGCTTTCCGAACGGACGTCCCCGCCATGGCGGCGCGCACTGCCGGAACCGGCGTTTTCACGCGCCGCGCCGCTCCCCGCGCGCACAGGCGCGGGCCGCTCCTGCTTCCCGCGCTTTTCCCTGCCGCGCGTTTTCCCGTGCCGCCGCGCAGGCTCCGGGCGGACGCGGTGAAGACCGCCTTCCCCATCTGCTGCTGCACGCCCCCGGC
>CAJLRT010000058.1 GCA_905209135.1 uncultured Eubacteriales bacterium | reverse complement strand
CGGGCGCAGGCGTGGGCGCAGGCGCGGGGCGCGGGCGCAGGCGCAGGCGCGGGCCCGGGCACAAGCGTGGGCGCGGAGCGCGGGGCGCAGAGCGCGGGCGCAGGCGCAGGCGCAGACGCAGACGCAGGCGTGGGCGCGGGTGCAGACGCGGGCGCAGACGCAGGCGTGGGCGCGGGTGCAGGCACAGGCGTGGGCGCGGGGCGCGGAGCGCAGACGCGGGGCGCAGGCGCAGGCGCGGGTGCGAACGCAGGGCGCAATCGCGGGAGGGCTTCTCAGGCAAACGGCCGCGGCCCTACAGCGCGGACAGGATGTGCGGCCGCAGCAATGCGCGGGGAAAGAGGCCCCATGCGAGGACACGGGAAACGGGCGGAACAGGCCGGTGCGGGCCGGAAATTACAGACAGTCCGCGTACGGCTGCGAACGGGAAACCGGGCCAAGGCGCGGCGCAGAGAAAAGCAGGCCCCGCCGCATGGATGTGAATTCCTGCGGCGGGCCGGACGCCGGATCAGACCATGCGCTGGCCGTTTATGTCGAGATGAAACTCCAGATCCAGCTTTTCCGCCGCGCGGCGGCACAGGAGCATGCGCTCCATAAAAATTTCAAAATAGTCCATGACCGAGCAGTAGCGCGTGTCGATCTGCAGCCGGAGCAGGACTTCGGCGTGTTCGGTGTCGATCTCGGTGACGGACTCCTGCACCGAGTAGTTCACGCGGTCATGAATATCGAAGGACGCGGGGTCCACGTTGCGCACGCGGCTGCGGCGCACATCGGTTTTGTCCGCAATGATCAGGGCCGCGGCGATGGGCGTGACCGGAGAGGCGCTGCCCTCGTCATGGTTGCCGATGGCCGTGACGATATCCGCGATATCCTCCACGTCGGCGCCGAGCCCGCTGAGAAACTGGTAGGCCATCACCGCGCCGGACTGGGCATGGCCGGTACGGTTTACAATATTGCCGATGTCGTGCAGATACCCGGCGATCCGGGCGAGCTCCGCCTCCCGCTCGGAATAGCCGAGCTTGAGCAGAATGTACTGCGCGACGTCCGCCACATGGACGACATGGGCGAGGCTGTGCTCCGTGTAGCCGATGTTGAACATCGCCTCGTCGGCCTTCCCCACCAGCGCGCGGGCCGTGGGATTGTTTTTGATCTGTTCATATGTGATTTTCATAGTTACTCCTTTTTAAAGCGCACCGTAATCTCGGTGCCGGTGCCCGCGCGGCTCGACAGCGCGATACGCGCGCCGTGGCGTTCCGTAATATGCTTGACAATGGCAAGGCCCAGGCCTGTGCCGCCCGTCTGCTTGGACCGGCTTTTGTCCACCCGGTAAAAACGCTCGAAAATGCGGTCCTGATGCTCTTTGGGGATGCCGATGCCCGTGTCCCGGACCGTCAGTTCGCCCGGGCGCACAAGCACGTCCACGCTGCCGCCGTCGCGGTTGTAGCGGATGGCGTTGTCGCAGAGGTTGTAGACGAGCTCCGAGAGCATGCCCCGATCGCCGGTCACATAGCTGTGGCCGCCGATGACGGTGAAGGTGATATTGCGCGCCTCCGCCGGCAGGGCCAGGATGGCCTCGCACTCCAGCGCCAGTTCGAGCAGGTCCACCCGCTCCAGGCGCATGGCGCCCTCCGGGTCGTCCAGCTCCGAGAGCTGGATGATATCGCTGATAAGCGTGAGCAGGCGGCCCGCCTCCTTGCGGATGATCGAGGCGAAGCCCCGGATGTCCTCCTCTTTGGCCATGCCGTTCTCGATCATCTCCGCATAGCCGGAAATCGAGGTGAGCGGCGTTTTCAGCTCGTGCGAGACGTTGGCGGTGAACTCCTGTTTCATCTTCTCAATCTGGCGCTGTTCGCCCACGTCCACGATAAAGCAGATGACCCCCGCGAATCCGGCGGCGGCGGACACGTTGTTGGCCATGACCTGGAGCTGTTTTCCGCCGATGTCCACAAAGGCGGTGCGGCTCTGGGCTGGCTGCAGATTGAGGCACTTGAGCAGCTCGGGGCTGGCGACGTGTTCGGCAAGCGCCGTCCCCTCGCAGCCGTCCGGCAGCTCGAGCAGCCGGTGCGCGCTCTCGTTGGCAAGCTGGATGCGGCCCGACTCGTCCAGCACGACAAGGCCCTCCGTCATATGACGTATGATCACCTGCAGGCGGTTCTCCTCCTCCTCCAGCTTGCGCATCTGGGCGAGGATCTGGTCGCGCTGGGTGCGGATTTCGCGCACAAAGGGGCGAAGCTCGGGATAGATGCGCCCCTCCTCCGCGGACAGGCCCGCGCCGTCGGAGGCCAGGGCATAGATGGGTTTCAGGATCTTCCTTGTAAGGATGACGGCGAGCAGGACGGCAAGGCCGGTCAACACGGCGAGCATCAGCGCGAGCTGCCACGCGATCGTGCCCGCCGGAGGCAGAAGCAAGGCGCTCTCCACCGAGACGCGCAGTACGCTGCCGTTGTCCATGCGGACCGCGCAGTAATGAACCTGGCGGCCGAGCGTGTCGGAACGGCGGACGGCGTAGCCCTCGCCTGTGCGCTGGGCCGCCGCCACCTCCGGCCGGAGCAGGTGGTTTTCGAGCTGCAGGCCCGGGGACGCGCTGTCGTAGAGCACTTCGCCCGAGGCGGATATGACGGTGATGCGGCGGTCCTCCGCCGCGTACGCGCCGAAAGACGCGGCGTCGTCCAGATTGTCGGCGCCGGCGAGGATGAGGTCGGCATATGCCCGCAGGTCCCGCCCGACCTGCCGGGTATAGCCTTTAAAAAAGGCGACTGCCAGCAGGATGGATGCGAGAAGCGCCGACAACAGGCCCATCAGAAGAAGCTGTGTACGTACTTTCCGTTTCACGTTCGATCACTTTCCAAGCTTATAGCCCACGTTCCGGACCGTTTTAATCAGCGCCCCGCTCTCGCCGAGCTTCTGGCGCAGGGTCTTGACATGCATGTCCACCGTGCGGCTCTCCCCGCCGTAGTCGAAGCCCCAGACGTGGGAGATGATCTTCTCGCGGGAGACGACGATGTCCTGGTTGATGAGCAGGAACTTGAGCAGTTCGTATTCCTTATAGGTGAGGATACAGGGTTCGCCGCCGACCGTGACGGCGTGGCGGGAATCGTCCAGCTCCACGTCGCCGCAGCGGTAGACCTGCGCCTGTTCCTTGGGCGCGGTCCGGCGCAGCAGCGCCTTGACCCGGGAGACCAGCTCCATGATCCCGAACGGTTTTGTGAGATAGTCGTCCGCGCCCATGTCCAGGCCGGTGACCTTGTCCAGTTCCGTGGTCTTGGCCGTTACCATCATGATCGGCAAATCCTTTGTCTCCGGCCGGGCGCGCAGGGCGCTGAGCAGGGACAGGCCGTCCTCCCCGGGGAGCAGAATGTCGAGCAGCACAAGGTCGGGCGTGCGGGCGCCGACGGCTTCAAAAAAGCTCTTGCCGTCGCCGAAGCCCTCGACCTCGTAGCCGCTGTTGCGCAGCGCATAGGTCATCATCCCGCGTATGTCGGCGTCGTCTTCCACAATGTAAATTCGCATTCCGCATTCCCGCCTTTCGCATTTCACAACCGGCCGCACCGCGGCCGCATCTACTATGATTATAATACGGCGAACGCGGTTTTACAACCCGGCGCGCAATCTTTTACACGCTGTTTACACGCGCCATACAAAGCCCGGACGGCGCGTCAGACCGTGCAGATGTAGGCCACGTAGCCGATGTAGCAGGCCAGGGCCGGAAACGCCTGCCAGCGGCTGAATCTGCGCGTGAAAAACGCGGGCAGCAGCACGATGAGCGTTATGGCGATACAGACGGGCAGATCGACCATGAGCATGGATGACTCCAGGGGCAGCGCCCCGCCCGAGATAAACGCGCACACCGGCAAAATCAGGACTGTGTCGATGATGTTCGCGCCCAGGATATTGCCCACGGACAGCGACGTCTCGCGCTTGACAAGGGCCGTGACGGCCGTGACAAGTTCGGGTAAGGACGTGCCGATGGCAAGCACGGTAAACCCGATGACCGACTCCGGGACGCCGAGCATGCGGGCGATGCCGCTGCCCCCGTCCACCAGCAGCCTGGAGCCGACGACGATGCCGGCCGCGCCGACGATGAACTTGACGACGTTGCCGGCCACGGCCTTCCGGCCGGGCTTCGGCGGGCGGCCGCCGCCGGCGTCCTCCCGCTTAGCCGCGCGCAGGTTCTCCGCGACAAACAGGGCGAACAGGGCGAGCAGCAGCAGACCCTCTCCGGCAGTCAGCAATCCGTCCATCGTGAGCAGAAGCAGCGCGCAGAGCGAGACGATGAGCAGCACCGCCTTGCCCATGAACTGCCTGCGGCCGAGCGTCAGCGGCATAAACAGGATGCTTGTGCACAGGATCAGGCCCGTGTTCGCCGTCACGGAGCCGACCGCGTTGCCGATGGCAAGCGCCTCCATGCCGTGGGCCGCCGCGATGGACGACACGATCAGCTCCGGCAGGGTGGTGGCGAAGCTCACCACAGTCGCCCCGATTACAAAGGCGGGTATGCCCGACACACAGGCGATCCAGCCCGCGGCTTCCACAAACATATCCCCGCATTTGACGATGAGGACGACGCCGAGCACAAATGCAATATAGATCCAGACGGTTTGCATATATTCTCCTCCGGTTTTCGAAATGGGCGCTTCCTTTTCAGTATATGAGCCGCTATGCACCGTTAGAAGCGGGGACGGAGAACCGCCGCCCGGACAAAAACAAACACGATTCAAGGAATTTTGAAAAAAATCTTGCCAAAATAGAATATTTATACTATAATGTTTTGTATTATTCGCATTATTTATCGCTTGGGAGGAAAACAATATGAAACACATGCAGAAAATTCTGGCCGTACTTCTGGCCGTATGCCTGCTCGCCGGTATCTCAGCCTGCGGCGGCGGGGGAGAAAAAGACCAGCTCGTCATGGCTACCAACGCCAACTTCCCGCCCTATGAATACCATGAGGGCGACGATATCACCGGCATCGACGTCGAGATCGCCCAGGCCATCGCCGACAAGCTCGGCGTGGAGCTCAAGGTGGAGGACATGGATTTCGGCGCGATTATCGACGCGGTCGCGTCCGGCAAGGCCGACATGGGCCTTGCGGGCATGACGGTGCGCCCGGACAGGCTTGAAAACGTAAACTTCTCCGACACGTACACGACCGCGGAACAGGTCATCATCGTCAAGGACGGCTCCGACATCGCCGAGGCCGACGACCTGGCCGACAAGTCCGTCGGCGTGCAGGAAAACACCACGGGCGACATGTATGTCTCCGAGGACTATCCCGATGCGGACGTACAGCGCTACAAGAACGGCGCGGACGCCGTGCAGGCGCTCGCACAGGGCAAGGTGGACGCCGTTGTCATCGACAACGAGCCCGCCAAGGTCTTTGTCGCTGAAAACGAAGGGCTTGTGATTCTCGAATCCGCCTACGCGGTCGAAGAGTACGCCATCGCCATCGCGAAGGACAACGACGAGCTGCTGGAAAAGGTAAACAAGGCGCTCGGCGAGCTCAAGGAAGACGGATCGCTGCAGAAAATTATCGACAAGTACATCAAAGCCGACTAAAACGCATTTATGAATTATCAGGAAAGCGCGGGGGCGCTGCGGACGCCCCTGCGTTTTTTCCTTTACTATGGGAGGCCTGCGCATGGGTGCATGGTTCGATACGTTCAAAGACAAATTCTATAACGACTTCATTAAGGACGACCGCTGGCGGTATCTCTGGGAGGGCCTGGGCGTTACGCTGCAGATCACTTTCTTCGCCATTATTATCGGCATCGTGCTCGGCTTTATCATCGCCGTGATACGCTCCACGCACGATATGACCGGAAAAATGAAGGTGGGCAACGCCATCTGCAAATTCTACCTCACCATCTTCCGCGGCACGCCGGTCGTCGTCCAGCTGATGATTATCTACTTCGTGATCTTCGCCGCAGTCGACATTGACAAGACGTTTGTCGCCGTCATCGCTTTCGGCCTCAACTCGGCGGCCTATGTCGCGGAGATATTCCGCTCCGGCATCATGTCGCTCGACCGGGGCCAGTTCGAAGCGAGCCGGAGCCTGGGCCTCAACTACCCACGCACTATGATCTCCGTTATCATGCCGCAGGCGTTCAAAAATGTTCTGCCCGCGCTGGCCAACGAGTTTATCGTACTGCTCAAGGAGACGTCGGTCTCCGGCTATATTGCGCTGCAGGACCTGACCAAGGCCGGCGACATCATCAAGGGCCGCACCTTCGACCCGCTGCTGCCCCTGATTGCCGTCGCGCTCATTTACCTGATCCTGGTCGTCGGGCTCTCGGCCCTTGTTTCCAGGCTGGAAAGGAGGCTGCGTAACAGTGACCACTGACGTGCTGATTGAAGCGCAGGACCTGCAGATGTATTTCGGCGACATTCACGCCCTCGACGGCGTGAACGCGCAAATCCGCAGAGGCGAAGTCGTCGTCGTGATCGGGCCGTCCGGCTCCGGAAAATCGACTTTCCTGCGCTGCCTGAACCTGCTCGACCAGCCCACCGGCGGCAAGGTGCTGTTTGAGGGCACGGACATTACCAACCCCAAGGTGAATATAAACCTGCACCGCCAGAAGATGGGCATGGTCTTTCAGCAGTTCAACCTGTTCCCGCACATGACCGTGCTGAAGAACATGACTTTCGCGCCCATGAAGCTGCACGGGCTGTCCAAGCAGCAGGCAGAGCAGAAGGCGCTGGAGCTGCTCGACCGCGTC
>CAJLRT010000057.1 GCA_905209135.1 uncultured Eubacteriales bacterium | reverse complement strand
CCGCTTCAGCCCGCCGCCGTGGTCGTAGTGCCCGTGCGAGAGAACGGCGGTGTCCGCGTCCCGGAGGTCAATGCCGAGCTTCCGGGCGTTTTCGGCAAACAGTCCGGTCTGCCCCATGTCGAACACAACGGCGTGCGCGCCGGTTTCAATGTACAGGGAAAGGCCGTGCTCCGCGCCGAAGCGGTTATCCGTTGCGGTGTTTTCCGCCAAACACGTTATTCGCATTCTTCACCGCCGCAGTCTGTCCCGCGCCTATGGCAGCCGCAGCCGCCGCATTGCTTTCCCGCTCTTTCGCAGAGCGTATAGTCGCCGCCCTCAATGCGTATGCCCGCGCCGCCTACGAGCGCCCTTGCAATTTTGCACCGGGCCGCATTGTAAATCTGCTGCACCGTGGTGCGGGCGACCTGCATATACCCCGCGCACTCCTCCTGGGAATACCCCTCGTTGTCAATCAGGCGTATCGTCTCGTACTCGTCCACAGTCAGGGTAACGCATTCGCCCGCGCCGCCCGCCGGCCGGAACTCGTTGACCCTGGGCAGCCGGCACACCTTTCTGCATTTTCTCGGCCTCGGCATATCCGCATCCTCCCCTATTATTGACATATGCCATTTATGTGCATAGTATACGCCTGTTTTTGGCATATGTCAATAATTATTTTTTGCAAAACCGCAATTTTTATGCGCCAGGGCGTGCATAGCGGTCCGGGATTGTGGTATAATCATCAAAACGAGCGCGGCCCCGCCCGCGGGCTGTCCCCGCGCGGAATGTGACTAAGTTACGGTTGTCCCGCGCGCAAAGTGCTATGATAAAAGCGAAAAGGGAAAGGAAGTGTGAACGCATTGTTATTGGGCCTGTTTTCCCGCAGGGATATCAACAGAGGGGTCGACGCCTGGTCCGAATCCGCCGCCGGCGTTTTACTCGATGTGCGCACCAGGGAGGAATATGCGGCCGGACATATAGACGGCAGCCTCAACATACCGCTACAGGACATGGATACGGCGGAAAAACACATACCGGAAAAAAGCGCGCCCGTGTTTGTCTATTGCCAAAGCGGCGCGAGAAGCGCCCGCGCCGCGCATATTTTGAAATCCAGGGGATATCTGCATGTCACCGATATAGGCGGCATAAGCGGTTACCGGGGAAAAATCGTGTGAGGGAGCGCGTCGTATGCAGTATTTTATCGCGTTTTTAGAGGGAATCATCACGTTTATCTCGCCCTGTCTGTTGCCGATGCTGCCCGTATACGTATCCTATTTCGCCGGCGGAGGCGAGCGTTCGGCCGGCAAAACGCTGAAAAACGCGCTCGGCTTTACGGCGGGCTTTACCCTCGTCTTTGCCCTCATGGGCGCGCTTGCCGGAACGCTCGGCGGATTTCTGGCGCAGTATCGGGTCGCCGTCCAAATCGTCACGGGACTGGTCGTTGTATTGTTCGGCCTGCATTTTCTCGGCGTCTTTCAGCTCGGCGTGTTCCGGGGCGTCAGCCGTCCGGCGGCGCGCAGAAATCCGGGATTCTTTTCCTCGCTGCTGTTCGGCCTTGTGTTCTCAGTCGGATGGACGCCCTGCGTCGGCGCGTTTCTCGGTTCGGCGCTCATGCTCGCCTCCCAGCAGGGGCAGGCGCTTGCCGGCGTACTGATGCTCCTGGCGTATTCGCTCGGTTTGAGCATACCGTTTATCGTCAGCGCCGTTTTGATCGACAGGCTGAAAACCGCGTTCGATTTCATAAAAAGAAACTATAAAGTCATCAATATCGCCAGCGGTTCGCTGCTCGTTCTTGTGGGCGTGTTGATGATGACCGGGCTTTTGGGCAAGCTGCTCACCGCGTTATCCTGAGGTGATGAACATGAAGAAGAAAATATGGTGGATCGCCGGCGCCGTCGGCGTAGTCCTGCTCTTTGTCGGCGCGTTTTTTCTGTACGATTCTCTGCGTGAGGACTATGCGCCCGGCGGCCTTGCCAGCCGGGAAGAAAGCGAAAATCCGGAGCCGGAACAGCCCGTCGCGGCTCCCGACTTTACCGCAGTGGACGGCGAGGGCAACGAAGTCTCGCTATCCGATTACTTCGGCAAGCCGGTCGTTCTGAACTTCTGGGCAAGCTGGTGCCCGCCCTGCAAAGCGGAGATGCCGCATTTTGAGAGCGCGTATCAGGAGAATGCGGATATACAGTTTTTAATGGTCAATATGACGACCAGCAGCCGCGAATCCCTGACGGCGGCAAAGGAGTTCATCCAGGCAGAGGGGTACACGTTTCCGGTGCTGTTTGATACCGAAGGCAACGCGGCCGCCGCATACGGCGCGTCCTCTCTGCCCGTGACCTTTTTTATAGACAGCGACGGGAATCTTGTAACATACGGCGTGGGTATGCTGAGCGCCGAGATTCTCGAAAAAGGCATTGGCATGATAACGGAGTAGAAAGGAGAGGAATCGCATGCTCAAAACAGGTGAAAAAGCGCCGCAGTTCACACTGCCGGATAAGGAGGGAAACCCGGTTTCGCTCTCGGATTTTCTGGGGAAAAAGGTCGTGCTGTATTTTTATCCGAAGGACGGCACGCCGGGCTGTACCCGCCAGGCCTGCGCGTTTGCAGGCCTGTATCGGGAGTTTCGCGAGCGGAACGCCGAGGTGATCGGCGTGAGCCGGGACAGTTCCGCATCCCACGCCAGGTTCGCCGAAAAGAACGGGCTGCCCTTTATCCTGCTGTCGGACCCCGAACTCGAAGCGATCCGGGCGTACGGCGTGTGGCAGGAGAAAAAACTGTACGGCAAAACGAGTATGGGCGTGGCGCGCACCACGTTTCTCATAGATGAACAGGGCAATATTGCAAAAATCATGCAAAAAGTCAAGCCGGATACAAACGCCGCTGAGATCCTGGCGGAGTTGTAAAAGGGCGGAAGGGAACATCCCTTCCGCCCTTTTCCTATTCGGTTTGCAGCTTTTCAGATCGTTACGACCACTTTGAAAGCCTCGCGGCTGAGGGTCTTGTCGATCGCCTGCTGGAAGTCGTCGATCGGCACGGTGTGGCTGTAAAAGTTTTTCGGATCTACTTTTCCCGATACAATCAGCTCGCACAGCTCGTCGTTCACGTCGAGGTCGCCGTCGGGGAAGAAGTGCTTGTGCAGTACGACGTTGTTTTTAAACTCGTGCAGGTCAAGCAGATGCTGCTCGGGCCCTACGCCCGCGTACAGCACGACCTTGCCGCCCCTGCGCACGAGGCCCGACGCCTCGATCATAATCGCATGGCGGCCTACGCCGTCCACCGCGATATCGGGCGTAATGCCGGCCCTGCGCAGCTCTTCCGCAACGTCCTGCGTGTGGGAATTGATATACAGATCCACCGCGGTATGCTTTCTGAAATGGTCCATGCGCTTCTCGTTGTGGCCCACAAGGCCAATCCACTGCGCGCCCAGGTATTTTGCAAAGGTGGCGAATCCAAAGCCGTTCGGGCCGTCACCGTAGAGGAGCACTTTCGAGCCCTTTGTAATGCCCACGTTGCGCGCCGCGCTCAGGGTCTCCCGCATGGGCACGATAACGCCGGCGTCCTCCAGGGGGATCGACAGCGGTATTTTCCGGGCGAACCCGTCCAGCTCTTTTTCCATGGCGCGTACGTCGATCCCGTCGTCACGCATGGAGGCGAGGTCGCGCACCACGCCGTATTCAGCATAGTGGCCGGCGTTTGTGTAAAACCCCGTGTCGGCCGGGTTGCCGTTGCCGGGCTTGCCCAGCGGGAACACGATGTGATCTCCAACCGCAAAGTTTTTCACTTTCGCGCCGCACTCCACAATCTCTCCCGCGCCCTCATGGCCCAGCACGAACGGGTACTGGAACACGACGTTCACATGCGTATCGTTAATCATCTCCATATCGGAGCAGTTGCAGAAACCGCAGGCCCGGATTCGGACGAGCGCTTCGTACTCCGTGAGCTGCGGGGCGGGTACATTGTCCATAACCTGAAATTTGCCGGGCGCGGTCACAACGACAGCCTTCATAATCGGGTTTCCTCCGTTTTATAATCCGTTTTTATAGTTTAATAGGTCCAGTAGTCATAGTTGTAGTAAAAGTCCTCGAACAGGTCGCCGGCTGTGCCGATGTCCGCAATGAAAATAATCCCAATGACAATGCTCAGCACAAAACCGACGATGCCGATCACAAGGCCGGAGATGGCGAGCGCCTTGTTTGCGGGGTTTTTCATCGCGACCGCGCCGAAGATCACGCCGAGAATACAGCAGAGCGTGCCGACAAAGGCGAGGCAGCAGGAAAAGGCGAACAGCACGCCGATGAGCGACAGGACCAGCGATGCGATGGCAAAGCCTTTCCGGCTGCTGTCCTGCTTGAGCGCCGCGGCGTAGGGGGGAACCGGCGGCGCGGGCTGATGCGCGCCGGCAGGCGGCACAGGCGCAGACGCCTGCGGCTTGCCCGTATAATAAGGAGGTGCAGGGGGCTGGTACGCCGGCGGCTGGGGATGGCTTTCTTCCACGACCTTATAGGTGGCCGGCGCGGCGTTTTCCGCGTCGGCGGGCTGGCCGTCCGCGGCGGGCGGCGTATAGACGGCCGAAACGTCTGCCGCCGCTTCGGCGTGCGCCGGCGTCTCCGCCGTCTGTGGCGCCGGAACCGCAGTGCCGCAGTATTGGCAGAATTTGCTTTCGTCCTTAATGGTATTTCCGCAGTTGGAACAGATCATTCTGTTCAGCTCCCTTCGCATGCAGAATTTTTTACTATAAAAGTATAATCAAAGTATAGCACAGAAAAAGCGTTATTTCAATAAGTATTCCGTAAAACCGGCGTTTAGAATTTGCAATTTCCGTAAAATTCATGTATACTGAAAACAACTGAAGAAAGGGCCGGAGAACCGATGAAAAAAACGCAGAAAAAAGTACCGCTGATCGCGCAGATCCTGATTGTCGCCGTGATCTTTGCGGTTGGTTTCGCGCTTTTGGCGCAGTCGCTGAAAAAGGAAAAGAACAGCCTGGGCGTGGTGATTGAGGACAGCACCTATCCGCTCGTCACCATCCATTATATCGACGTAGGCCAGGGCGACGCGGTTTTTGTGGAGCTGCCGAAACACCGCGCCATGCTGATCGACGCCGGCCCCGCCAGCCGCGGCGGGGACGTTGTGGCGTATATTCAGGCGCTCGGCTATACGCAGATCGACTATCTGATCGGCACCCACCCGCATGAGGACCATATCGGCGGTCTGCCCGACGTGCTGGACGCGTTCACAGTAGTGGACTTCTATATGCCCAGGGTCGTCCACACCACGAAAACTTTTGAAAATGTGCTGGACGCCGCCGAGGAAAACGGCCTGAAAATCCAGACGGCGAAGGCCGGAGTCGTGCTGCTGGAGGAGGATCTGCTCAAAGCGGAGCTGCTCTCGCCCGTGCGGGACGATTACGAGGACCTCAACGACTGGTCCGCCGTGTGCCGGCTGACGTATGACGAAACGCACTTCCTGTTCATGGGCGACGCGGAAGCGCTGGCCGAGTCGGAGATCCAGGGCGACGTTTCGGCCGATGTGCTGAAAGTCGGGCACCACGGGAGCAGCACCTCCACGTCGGAAGCGTTTCTGGAGCGCGTCAATCCCTCCTATGCAGTCATCAGCGCGGGCGCGGACAACTCCTACGGGCATCCGCATGCCGAAACGCTGGAAAAGCTGAAAGCGCAGGGCTGCAAGGTCTGCCGCACCGATACGGACGGCACCATTGTCGTGACCTCGAACGGGCAGCGGTTCATGGTGGAAACGGAGAAGGGGAAATAAATATGCAGGTGACAATCGACCGCTTTGAGGGCAGCGTCGCCGTGGTGCAGACCGCGGACGGCGCGTCGTATCCGCTGGAACGTGCGCTGATTCCTCCGGAGGCCAGGGAAGGGGACGTGCTCGTAATCGGGCTGGATACGGACGCCGCGCAGGCGCGCCGCAGGTTTATGGAGCGGCGCATGAAAGACGTATGGGCGGACTGAACCGGCTGCCGCGCAGGCGATAGCGCCGCTCGCCGTCCGATTTCCGCATGCCGGCGCCCGCCCACCGAAGAAAATCGGCGCGGGGCGCGCAAAGGGCTTGACAGAACCGAAAATAATGCGTATAATATAATGCGTGCCTTTCATAAGGCGCGTATCGGGGTGTAGCTCAGTTTGGTATGAGTGCTTGGTTCGGGACCAAGAGGCCGTGAGTTCGAGTCTCACCACTCCGACCACGTCGGAACGAGTTTCACTCGTTCCGATTTTTTATTTTATAAAAAATCAGTCGCCCGCTCCACTGTTCCTCCTTTCCGCAAAAAGTCACGCTCGGCTCGCCTGCTCAGTTGCAAGCGCCCTCGCGGCGGCTCTCTGTCGCTACCAACTTTTTGCGGGTGCGCCTGCGGCGCGCGGCGTCTTTTTGTTCCCGGTAGACACGTCGGAGCAAAGTCCGCTGTGCTCCGGCTTGTTTTTACAGAAAAATAAGCCGTCCGCCCGCTCCTTGTAAAGCCGCCGGCGCGCCCATTGCGCAGCGTCTCCGTTCCAAATCAAATCGCTGTGCTAGCGCCGGAGAAATGTGCCGGTTCGGATTGTGCAGCCGCAGGTCGGAGCAGGCTGTGTATTTCGGCGAACGCGGTTTCTCTGCAGGTTTGCGTTTCCGCCCGTATAAAAATTGAAACCACGCATTTTGATGCGTGGCTTTTCTCTCGTTGGGAGAAATATGCGTGGGGCCGCCGCGGCGCGGGTATTATCCGAAATATGATATTGGCATGCTCTTACGCGGCGAGGG
>CAJLRT010000056.1 GCA_905209135.1 uncultured Eubacteriales bacterium | reverse complement strand
TGCCAGACTGCCGGGAAAGTGACGGTGCCGCTCGTGCAGCAGTTAACCGGCATGGCCGGCGTGGGTCAGTTGACAGAGATTATGGACGCCGCGGCGGCAGGCGATACCGGCGCGGTTCTGGAGGCGGTGGACAGGCTGTATGAAGGCTCCAAGAAAATGGACCTTCTGCTGTCCGACCTGATTGCGTGTTACCGGGACGCCATGCTGTTGAAGCTGGGCGGCGGCAGCGCCGTCCGCCGTGCGCGCGAGGATGTGGCCGCGCTGCGGAAAACGGCGGACAGCATGGAAACGTCCTATATTTTATATTGTATTGAAGAGCTGAGCGGCGCGCTGATGAAAACGACGCGCAATTCCAGCAACCGAATTGCGGCCGAGGTGTGCCTGATTAAGCTGTGCAACCCGGACTATTCCGGCGCTCCCGCCGCGCTCGCGGCGCGGATCGCGCGGCTGGAATCCGGCGCTCTCCGGCAAAAGCCGCCTGCCGTGCCGTCCGATGCGGCGCAGCAGCAGCCCGGGGCGGCGGCCCCGCCTGCGAAAGCTCCTGCGGCGGAGGCCGCAGAACCCCCGGCGTCCGAAGCGGTTGCGCCGGCGCAGGAAAGTGCGCCGCCTGATGGCGCGGATACGGGGCTGAGCGCAAAAATGCGCCCGCATATCAGAAAACCCGGTCTTGTGAGCTTTTTGCCGGACGCAATGCAGCTAAGCGGGGATATCCTGGAGATCCGGCCGGATTCGGCTTTCGCCTACGACCTGCTGAGCGAGCGCGAAAACGTGCAGGCGCTGGAAGCGGCCTACAAGGCGGCAACGGGCCAGGAGGTCCGGATTGTGATCCGGAAAAACGAGACGTAATCTTTGGAGGTTTGCAATATGAAAGTACGTGTACCGAAAGACGCGGGCGGGCCGAGCCTGAGCTCGCTCAAAAAAATGCAGAAGATCCAGGAGGAGATGGAGCAGAAGCAGCAGGAGCTCGCGGAGCGCGTGTTTGAAGCTTCATCCGGCGGCGGCGCGGTAACGGCGAGCGTTACGGGCGCGCACCGCGTCAGCGCGATTCGGATCGACCCGGACGTCGTGGACCCGGACGACATGGAGACGCTGGAGGACCTCGTCTGCGCCGCTGTGAACGAGGCGATGGAAACGGCGGACAAGACGTCGGAAGAGGAAATGGGCAAGATCACCGGCAGCATTGGCATTCCGGGACTGATGTAAGAGGGCGTAACCATACATGACAGGGTATAATTCATCCCTGCAGAACCTGACGGAACAGTTCAGGAAGCTGCAGGGGATTGGCGCAAAGACCGCACAGCGGCTTGCGTATTACGTCCTTTCCATGCCGCCGGAGGACGTGGAGGAATTTGCGGCGGCGCTGCTGTATGCGAAGGACCATGTGCGCACCTGCCCGGTCTGTTTTAACCTGACGGACGGGGAGCAGTGCGAGATATGCAGCGACGACCGGCGCGACAGAAGCGTGCTGTGCGTTGTGGAGCAGCCGCAGGACATCGCGTCCTTTGAGCGCATCCGCGACTTTCGGGGGGTGTATCACGTCCTCCACGGCTTGATCTCGCCCATGGACGGAATCGGCCCGGACCATTTGCGGATCAAGGAACTGATCGCCCGCGCCGGACGGGACGGAGTGAAGGAAGTGATCCTCGCGACCAACCCCACCATTGAGGGGGAGGCTACGGCGATGTACATCAACAAGCTGCTGCGGGCAATCGGCGTGCCGACGACCCGCATCGCCTACGGCATACCCGTCGGCGGCGACTTGAAATATGCGGATGAAGTGACGCTGCTCCGGGCCTTTGAGGGCCGGCGCAGCATTGACTGAACCGTTTGTTTGGAGGGATAAGCGCTTGGAGCAGGCGCCGAATCTATATAATCCGCTGTCGCTGGCCTATCTGGGCGACGCAGTGTACAGTCTGCTGGTCCGGGACCGGCTCATGCGGGAACACCAGGCGCCGGCCGGCGTGCTGCACAGGTATGCCGCGCGGTATGTGAGCGCCGCGGCGCAGAGCCGCGCCTGCGAGACGCTTTTGCCGCTGCTGGAGGAAGACGAGCTGCGCGTATACAACCGCGGCCGCAACGCCGACCCGGCCAATATCCCGAAGCATGCGCAGCGCAGCGACTATCACAGGGCGACGGCGTTTGAGGCCGTGTTCGGCTACCTGCACCTTTCGGGCAGGACGCAGCGGATGCAAACTCTGTTCAACGAGGTATATACGACTTTATCGGAATAAACCCCGGCTGGTCTGCAAAGACTAAGCCGGGGTGATTTGTTTTGAAACGGGGAAGAACCAGAGCGAAGCACGCGCCGGCAAAACATGCGGCGGCACGGCGCAAAACGGATAAGCCGCGCCTGTCCGGGCGCATATCCGGCGCGGGACATAACCCGGCAAAGCGCAGGGAGTATCTGCTCGATACGCTGGCGATCGTGTCCGGCAGCGCAGTGTTCGGTGCGGCGGTGAATATCTTTACCATCGGGAACCAGATCGTGCCGGGCGGCGCCACCGGCATTTCCATCGTGGCGAATTTCCTGTTCGGAACGCCTGTCGGCGTTGTGATCATCGCCGTCAACATTCCGCTTTTTCTGTTCGCCCTGCGTAAAATGGGCGCTTCTTTTTTTATAAAGACCGCAGTGGCGACGGTCGTGTCCTCCCTGGCGATCGACCTGCTCGCGTTCCTGCCGCAATATACGGAAGACCGGCTGCTTGCCGCCGTATTCGGCGGGGTGATGCAGGGCGCGGGCCTCTCGTTTATCTATATGCGCGGCATTATGACCGGGGGCAGCGACCTGCTCTCCACCCTGATCCGCAGCAGATTCAACCGGCTCAGCCTGGGCCATCTCCTGATGCTGATAGACGGCGCGATCGTTCTGCTCGGCTCGCTTGTGTACAGGGACGTCACCAGCGCGTTTTATTCGGCGATTATGATCTATATATCCTCGGCGGTCATCGACGCGATGCTGGCCGGCCTCGAGAAGTCAAAATTCTGCTTTATCATCTCCTCCCAAAGCGAAGTGATCGAGCGCCGGATTATTGAGACGCTGGACCGGAGCGCTACGTCGTTTGTCGGCCGCGGCGCATACCACGGCGAAGAAAAAAACATCATTTTGTGCGCGGTGAAGCGCTTTGAGATGTACCGGCTGCAAAAGCTCGTCTCCGAAGTCGACCCAGGCGCGTTTATCATATTCGGAAACGCCGCGGAGGTGTTCGGCGTCGGCTTTACGGACTTGAAACCGTGATGCGGCGCCGCCTTTTTGCGCCTCCGTGCCTGCGCTCCGTATTTTTTTTACTGAACCGACCAAAATAAGAGCATTGATACGATACGGGACATGGCCGCGTTCCGCATGCGCGGTGCGGCCGTGTTTTTCCCATAAGAAACAGGAGTAGAGTTATGTCTGAAAACGACGGTTTGGAAGTTACACAGCGGGAAGATGCGCGGAGGCAGGGGCTGGAAAACGCGTCCGTACCGAACGGGCGGGAGATTGGGACGAGAAAGCTGCTGCAGCTTTCCCGTTCCGCATTCCATGAAATCACCCGGTTCCATGCGTGGGTGCGCGGCCGTGCCGCAGGCAGGAAACTGGCGGTCACGGGTCCGCTTGAATGGCTGTTTGACAACTACTATATCGTGCTGCGCGAATACCGCCGCGCATCCAGCGCGCTCGCGGGATACCGGCTTGCCTCCGTGCAGAAACAGGATAAGGCGGCGGTTCCGTATATCTTTCAGCTCGCAATGAATTTCTGCACATCCCGCGCCTATGCGCTCGACGAGCCGGCGCTCCGCGCCTATTTCGAGGGCGCGGGACAGGCGCGCGATTTTACGGGCGACGAGATATTCCTGCTGCCGGACATGTTCCGGCTCGCGATCATATTCGGCGTGCGCGACGAATGCCGGCGCCTGCGCGCCGCGCTGAACGCGGGGGCGCGGCCGGAGGATGCGCGCGTTATGCAAAACGCAGTGCTCTCCCTGAAGATGCTGGACGGCCTGGACATGAGCGAATATACGGAGATTCTTTCCCAGACCGAGCGCACGCTTGCCCGGGACGCAGTCTATCCGCGCATGACGCAGACGAGCCGGTGGCATTACCGCGCCCGGCTCAAACGTCTGGCAAAGCAAAATGGGATGAGTATGAAAGCGCAGGCGGAGGCGCTGGTGCGGGAGGTCAACGCGGATCCCGAGCTCGACCTGGGCGCGGTTTTGAAAGCGCGAACAGACCGGCGCGCGCCCAAAATCATGTATTTTGTCATATACATTTTCAGCGCGCTTGTGATTACGGTTCTGCCGGCCGCACTGCTCCGCAGCGCGGCCGTCGGCCTGCTGCTGTTTCTGCCCGCGCTGGAAGTCTCCCGCCGGCTGGCGGACGCCCTGGCGGCAAAGATGGTGGACGACACATATCTTCCGCGCCTGGATTTTGAAAAGGGGATCCCGGACGATGCGCGTACCTGCGTCGCCGTATCGCTTTTGCTCGGACAGGGGAGCGCCGCAAAGATATACGGCCGCCTTGAACTGCTCTACAACAAAAACCGGGACGACAATCTGCTCTTCGGAGTCGTGGCCGATTTCGGCGAAAGCGACAGCGAGTATGAGAGCGGGGACGACGCCGTGCTGGAGCAGGCGGCCGACGCAGTGGGGCGGCTCAACGCGAAATACGGCGACAGGTTCTTTTTGCTTGTGCGCCGCCGCACCTACTGCGAGACGCAGCGCAAGTTCATCGGCTGGGAGCGCAAGCGCGGCTCCGTCATCGAGCTTGTGCGGTATATGAAGGGGGAAAAGACGACGCACGGAACGGTGGCGGGCGCAGTAAGCCTGCTGCCCGGCTGCCGGTACACGATTGTGCTCGACGCGGACACGGCGCTGCCCATCGACGGCGCAAAGGAGCTCGTATCCATAGCCGCCCATCCCGCAAACCGCCCGGTAATAGACGAAAACCGCCGCCGCGTCGTGTCCGGCTACGGCCTGATCGCGCCCGCGGTGCGCAGCGAGCTTGTGTCCGACAACGACACGTTCTTTTCCAAACTGTACGCGGGGCTGTCGGGCGTGGAGACGTACAACAACACGAGCTTTGAGCTGTACCAGGACGTGTTCGGCGAGGGGATTTTCTCCGGAAAAGGCATTTTCCACAACGACGTGTTTTACAAACTGCTTGCGGACAGCCTGCCTGAAAACATGATTCTGAGCCACGATCTGCTGGAGGGCTCCGTAATCCGGACCGGGCACGCCTCCGACATCCGCGTATATGACAGCGTGCCAAAGGACATGGTCTCCTACTACAAGCGGGAACACCGATGGATCCGGGGCGACTGGCAGCTTTTGAAAATGCTGCCGAGCCCCGCGCTCGGCTGGCTGGACCGCTTCAAAATCCTGGACAACCTGCGTCGCAGCCTCAACGCGCCTGTTTTTATCCTGATTCTGCTGTCCAGCCTGTTCTTTTCGCCTGTCAAATCCGCGGTTCTGCTGTCCATTCTGATCGTGATCTACCTCTTCCCGATTTTTGCAACTTTTGTCAAACAGTTGTTTTTCGGCATCGTTCTCAAGGGCAACGTCCGCTACTATTCCGGCGCCATGCCGCCGGTGTTCACCATGCTCTGGACAACGCTTGCGGAACTGGTTTTTCTGCCCTATGCGGCGGTAAACGCCCTGGATGCGATTGTGCGCGCGCTGTACCGGCTGTTTGTATCGAAAAAGCATCTGCTCGACTGGGTCACCGCCGCGCAGGCGGAACAGGAAAAGCCCGCGTCGCTGTGGGGATACGCAAAACGCATGGCCGTGTCCGTGCTGCTGTCCGCGCTCGTACTTGCAGGCGTGCTGGTGCGCCTGTTTGTCGCGGGCGGCGCGCCGGGGTTTGCCGAATGGCTTATGCTGGTCATCAGCCTGCTCTGGCTCTGCGCGCCCGTTCTTGCGTGCCTGCTCGCAAAACAGAAGAAGCAGGCCCCGCGCCCGCTGACGGACGAGGCGAATGCAAACCTGCTTGAGTATGCGAAAAAGATGTGGCAGTACTATGCGGATTTTCTGACCGAGGACGACAACTATCTGCTCCCGGACAATTATCAGGAGACGCCCTCCGTCGGCCTGGCGCGCAGGACTTCGCCGACGAATATCGGTTTTTCGCTGCTCGCAGTCCTGAGCGCGCGGGATTTTCATTTTGTTACCACGACCACAATGGGGGACTACCTTGAGAAAATCTACGCGTCCCTTTGCCGGCTCGACCGGTACCGCGGCCATTTTTACAACTGGTACGACACGGCGAACGCGGAGCCGCTTGCGCCCCGGTACGTGTCTACGGTCGACAGCGGGAACCTTTCGGTGTGCCTGTCCACCCTCTGTTCCGGACTTGAAGAATACGCGGAGGAAGACGCGCGTATTCCCGGCCTGATTCAGGGCTTCTCCGCGCTGGAGTCGGAGGCGGATTACGGCTTTCTGTACAACCCCGCAAAAAAGCTGTTTCACATCGGCTTCGACGTGCAGGCGCAAACGCTTACGGAAAACTATTACGACCTGTATATGAGCGAGTCGCGGCTGACGAGCTATTACCTCACGGCCCGGGGCAAAGTGCCGCTCAAGCACTGGCGGGCGCTTTCCCGCCTTGTCGTGGAACACCGGGGGCATTTCGGCTTTAAGAGCTGGACCGGGACGATGTTCGAGTATTTCATGCCCTATCTGTTCCTGCCCGCCTACCGCCACACGCAGACCTTCGAAGCGCTGAGTTTTGCCCTCGAGGCGCAGGAGGACCGTGTCCGCGGAAAGCG